>NZ_BAABJZ010000103.1:0-108282 GCF_039543565.1 Ferrimonas pelagia
ATCGATGCAAGCACATGTGGCAACTGATCCGGCGGGTGAAGTACTTCATGAACAACGCCTCACCATTCCCGGGTGGTGGTCATGGATTGCAGATAGTGGAGCACAATTAGGATCAGTTATTTAGTACCGTTTCAATATTTTGTGGTGAATATTGTCTAATCATTTTTCTCTCATATACATGCTGGGACTTAAACCAGAGCTCGAGATAATGACGATTTATCGATGATTATGATTGTATTTTTACGACAAGCTTTGCCAATTTTGTGTCGAGCAGAGAACCGTGGCTTTACTGCATCATCGGCAATAACCGTGGTAAATAATGGCTCGCCACAACACCGAGACAGTTCGCCCCTCAGTGACTAATCCAGTTAATTCAATGCGCTAAATGTATTGCCGCGCTGCTCTCTGGGCGAAGCTGAGAGCCTCTCTGGCGATCGTATACCTCGGCCGGCTCAGGCCGATTGTTCCGCCGCGGCGGTCATTGGGTTAGTCGCCGTCGTCTGATGGCGCATGACTCGGACTCGGGCTTTGATGGAACCATGGCGGCTGAATGTCAGGCTTTGTCTTGGGACAGTTCTGCTCTGAAGGCTTAGAGCCGATGCTGCCAAGCAGTCCCGTATCAGACCGTATGACGCTTCCATACGCCCAGCTCCGGCTGGCATCGCGCCTCACACTCTGCTTAGCTAGAGAGACAACCCTGTAAACAAGGCACCACCATGCTCCGTCTGCCCCACTGTTTTTCGATGCTTCTGCTGCTGAGCCTGTTCGGTTGCGCCAGTGCGCCGGGCAACATCGACTACGACACCGACGTCGACTTCAGCGCCATTGCACAATACCAACTAGCCGCGCCCAGCGAAGAGCAGGATCCCTTGATGGCCAAACGGATCCAAGACACCCTCCAAGCCGAGCTGTCTGCCCGCGGCTGGCAGCAAACCCCAGATGGCGTGCTCCTGCGCTACCGCAGCCAAACCCTGATCAAGCCCAAGAGCTCCAACTTCAGTATCGGGATCGGTGGTGGCAGTTATGGCAGTCGCGGCGGGATCAGCGGCGGCGTATCCATGCCGGTGGGCAGTGATGAGGAGCAAGTGATCCACCTTCGCTTGGATATGGTGCAACAGGGCAGGGTGATCTGGCGCGCCGAAGATGAGATCAAATGGCCGGAGCGCGAAGCGCCAGAAAAGCGCAATGCCCGTCTAAGCGATGCTGTGAGCCAACTGCTGGCCCAGTTCCCGCCCTCAGTGCAATAAAAACAACAAAGGCGGCCGCAGCCGCCTTTTGCTCAGCCGAAAGCCTACAGACTCCAAAGACTGGACAGCTTGTCCACCAGATCGGCGCCGCCCTGCCCCTGCAGATATTCCAAGATCACCGGCGCGAATTGGCTGATACTACTGGCATCGAGCCCCAAGCCACTGAATGCCTGCGCGACCTGCAGCATCGAGCTGCCGCCTTCTCCGCCCAGCATGCCGGCCAGATCGCCCAAGCCACCGCCGTCCCCGGCTAACGCGGAGAGATCCACCCCACTGGCGAGTCCCGCAGCCTCAGGTAACAGCTCGGTCAATTGCCCCCAGTCGCTGCCACCCAGCGAGGATTGCGCCAGGCTCAACAGCGCGCCCGCGCCGCCACTGGCCTGATCTTCGCTCACCCCCAATTGCGATACCAAGGTGCCCACCAAGCCATCACTGACAGGCGCAGTGCTCTCGCTAACCACCTCGGTCACCGCGTCTTTTTCGGGCTCATCGCCACCAAACAGATCCGTTAACCAATTGTCGGCCACAGCATTACCACACAACATCATCCCCGCGATCAGCGCGAGTCCTTGTTTTCTTTGCATCATTACATTCCCCCAATAGGCGTTATTCACGCCCTTGAGTGTAGACAGAGAATGGGGCAACTGACGGCGAGGCGACTCAGCGGATCTCGATCACCCGGCTGGCCTTGCGATATTGAATACGCCAACCGCGCCAACTGGGCAGCTCCCAGCGCTTGGGGCCGCCCTTGCGCGTGCCGCTGTGATACACCAAAGTCACCTGCTTTCGCCCCGGCTGGTATTCCACATCCAGCTTCAGCTCCGCCAGGATCAAATGGTGCGGATAGATCTCATCAAATTGCGCCCGCTCCCACTCGGGGATCCCTTCAAAACGCAGATCCTCCGGCTCGATCAGCGCCAGATCCTCCGCCGTTTCCACCCCGAGGCTGGCCAACTGCTGGCCGAGCCAATCGCTTGCCAACGGTGCCTCGCCCTCGCCCCGACCCAGCGCCAGATACAGCGCCCAAGCCTGTAGATCCGCCTGCAATTGCGGCCCAGCCGGCGCCAGCAGACGCCCCGCCAGGATCTTCTCGATCAGCAGCGTCATCGCCATCGCCCCTTCGGGCTGCGCCTCTCGTCGACCGATAAGGCGCCCGGCGTAGTGCCGCTCCATCACCACAAACCCCAAATGGGCATCTTCGGCCTTTCGCTCAGCCACCGACTCCTCACCCAGCTCCGCCGCCACCAATTGCTTGAGCGTCAGCGGGATCATACAAGTGGCCAGGTTCAAGGTTTGCCGACTGCCCCGCCCCGGCAGGCTGTACTGATCCAGCACCAGCGCCGCCTCGGCGTCCTCAGCGAAGCGGCTTTCCCGCCCGGGCACCACCTCCATCAGACCGTTGCCCAACGCCTCGCGGCGTTTTTGTCGGCGCACGAAGGCCAGATCCGGGATCGCCACGATCATCGCCGCGATCCACTCCGCATAAGGCAGATGGGAGCTGGCACTCAGCTGTGGCAGATCGAGGCCAGAGCGGATCTGGCTGGCCATCTGACGCGCCTCCCGCCGCAAGCTCGGATCGATCCCCAAGGCTTCCGGCGGCGTGCTGCGCACGATCGACACCAAGGTCAAGGCATCGCATGGCTGCGCCACCCAGGCATTGAGCGCTTTTAGCCCTTCCTCAGAGCTAGGCAGCTTCCACAACCGGCCACCGACCGAGAGCGCCGCGGCCAGATCCACCATCGCCTCCCTCGTCGGCTTGCAGGGCATCGCCGTGATCAGATGGGCAAACTGAGTGTCGATCGGCAATGGAAACAGACGCTGACCGTGCTCGGTGATCCGCCCGTGGGGATCGATCGCCCGCATGCTCTCCAGTTTCTGCTGCGCCAGCGCCATCGACTTGGCCGGCAGAGGATCGACGAATTCCAGCTGGGCCAGTCGGTCGCCGCCACACGCCGCCGCCAACATGGGTTCGACCAGCTCCTCTCGCTGCAGCTCCGGCGGGGTCAAGGCCTCCAGCGGGGCAAACTCGCCCCACAGGCGCAGGCACTGGCCCGGCGCCACCCGTCCGGCCCGACCAAGACGCTGGGCCGCCGAGGCTTGTGAGATCCGCGCCAGACCCAACACGGTACGGCCATTGCGTTGGTGGGTGCGTCGCTCCAGTCCGGTGTCGATCACCAAGGTCACGCCCGGAATGGTCAAGGAGGTTTCCGCCACATTGGTCGCTAGGATCACCCGTTGTTTCGGCCCGGTTTGCAACGCCTGACGTTGGGTCGCCTTGGGGACGGAGGCGTGCAGCGGGATCACCACCGCCGCGTCACCCAGTGCCGCCACTAGGGTTTGCTCCGCCTGACTGATCTCCTTGCGCCCCGGCAAAAACACCAGCACATCGCCCTGCGTCTGCGTCAGCGCCGCCGGCACAATGGCCTTGAGCCGTGCCGCCAGATCCCGATCCGACGGCAACGCCCGCCCCTCCGTCGCCACATAGCGTAGCGACACCGGATAGCGACGCCCTTCGGCGTGTAGCCGCTCGCCGCCTAAGTATTCCGCCAGACGCGCGCCATCCACCGTGGCCGAGGTCAGCACCAAGCGATGCGCATCGTGCCGCTTGAGCTGCGCCAGCAGCAGATCCGTGTCCCAGCGCCGCTCATGGAACTCATCGATGATCACCGTATCGAAGCCCGCCAGCTTGTCTTCGCTGAACCAGCGCAGCGCGATCCCCGGCGTGACGAAGGCCACCTGAGTTTGCTCGGTCACGGTGGACTCAAAACGGATGGCGTAGCCGATCCCGTCGTGCTGCTGGGCCAGATAATCCGCCAGCGCGGTACAGGCGATCCGCCGAGGCTCGATCACCAGCACCCGCCCCCGCTCCGCCGCCCACAGCGGCAAGCGGGTCGATTTGCCCGAGCCGGTTTCCGCTTCCACCACCATGTGTGTCGCTTGCAGGCGAGCGAGAAATTCGGTTTTTAATGGATCAATTGGCAGAGATTGCGGCATAACGGGCTCAAGGGCAGGACAGATGGAGCGATCTTAAAGGATCGATAAAAAACGGCAACAATCGGACTAAAGCCCTCCCAAATCAAGCCGATAGCCTGAAACATAAGCATCTTGTTGTCAGGAAGTCCGATGATCGCCAGCCTTGCCCATAACGCCGCCCACCTTGTCGTCCCAGAGGCCCTGTGCCCGCTGGATCATAACGACAAGATGCCGGATCAGGCCAAGCAGATCCTCAAAGCAGCCAGCCCGGTCAAAACCGCTGCCGCCTTTGCTGGCGCCGCTGCCGAGTCCGCCGTCAACCTCTATCTGGGCCGACGCCTGCTGGCCATCGCCTGATCCCTGCCCCATCGCCAGACGCCCCTGACGCCATAGCAGCGCAGCCCGCGGACGAAACGGCCATAAAGCATTGTTACAATTGCTGACGCTCGCTGACGGCAAGGCGTGATAAGATGACCCACACACCTTGATTACGCTGAGCATTCTCTTGTTCATCATCGATTTTTTACTCTGGGCCGCTGACGCCCTGGCCTTTACTGCGGATCTGCTGTGGACCTTATACGCCTCCTGCTGAATATTTTATGGCTACTGACCGGTGGCTTAGTGATGGCGTTGGGCTGGGCTCTGGTGGGGCTCGTTATGGCCATCACCATCATCGGCCTGCCCTTCGCCCGCAGTTGCTTCGTCATCGCTCAACTGAGCCTGATGCCCTTTGGCAAAGACATCGCCAGTCGACGCGTGGTGCATCGCTCGGACGATATGGGCACCGGCGTCATGGGCACGCTGGGCAATGTGATCTGGTTTCTGCTCGCTGGGATCTGGCTGGCACTCGGCCACCTGTTCTGCGCCATTGGCCTGATCGTCACCATCATCGGCATTCCGTTTGCCATCCAGCACGTCAAACTGGCGATGCTGACGGTTGCGCCGATCGGCCAGACCGTGGTGGACGGCTAAGTTTGTTGCGAGGGGCGAGCGCTCGGCCTGCTACCGCCTCTCAATGTCCGGCCAGCTCACGACTAACGCAGCCGCGCCAGCAGGAGAACATCCGTTAACCTTCCCGCCCGAAACACCGATTGCCGGGCAATGCCTTCCTGCTCGAAGCCAAACTTGCGATACAAAGCCAGCGCCGCTTGGTTATCCGGATAAACCTCCAATTCCAAACGCGTCAGATTGAGCCAGTTATCGACCAATTCAATGGCTGCCGCCATCAACGCAGTTCCCACCCCTTTACCCTGCCAATCCTCATGGACGAACATGCCAAGCTGGCCCACATGACGACGACGCGGACTTTGCAGCGCCTCCATGCCGATGTTGCCCACCACCATCCCTTCAGGGCTCTCCGTCATCAACATATGCAGGTGCGCAGGCCAGTTTTCACAGTTTTTCTGCCACCGGTCGACGCTGGGCCACGGCAACTGCAAGGTATTGCTGTAAGCACTCTCGCCTTGGGCGATCTGCTGCATCGCCTTCGCATCAGAGGGTTCGCCGCGACGGATGGTATAAGGTTGAGACAAGGTCGGTTCCTTCGACAACTTAGCGATCATTCGCAGAAAACAAGATATAACAGATTGAAGGGCAATAGAAAATTCATGCATCCACAACCCTTGCCCGCCACTCGGCCCCGTCTAGGCTTAGCGTCTTAAACGCTGCCAAGCGCGCACGAGCTTGTCTTCAAACCGGCCATCCAGATGAGCCAGAACGCCCTGTTTATATCCCTGCCAAAGCACAGCGGCCAAACTGAGCAAGCAGCCCCCCGAAACCAATGCCAGGGCAAGAACATACTGCTGCTCGCTTAGCTTATGCTGACTGGCCCAGATCCCGGCCAACCCAATAAATTGGCTGACCAAAAGCAGTCCAATTTTGAATCGAAAAGCGACTGTGTGCGCTTCAAGATCCGTCTTATCTGGCTTCACCTCCGCCCGGATAAAGCTCGCCTTTTCAAGCTCAAGGACAGCACTTAAGGCGGCGACGGTTTCCGCGGATGCAATCCCTTCTTTTTCAACCCGCTGAATCGTTCTTAAACTGACGTCACATAGGTCCGCCAACTGCTGCTGTGTCCATGCTCGTTGGGTTCGATGATGCTTCAGTACTTCCGTGTCGACCTTCATTTTCATTTCCATGTCGTGCTCCAATTCGATTGATGAGTTCTCAATCTATCTTGGAGGCTTCACGTTTCTTACGAGATCTCTGTGCTGTCGTATGACAGCGATACGCCACCCATATGACAAAGGTTTTTATCACTAGTTTATTCAATCATTTATTAAAACAAGATGCGATACGAAAAAACGCCCCGCTCTACAAGAGCCGGGGCGAACGTTAAGACTTCATGCCGTGGACTTCATTGCTGAATCGGTGGAAATAGACTCAGCTTTTGAGGTATGCCAGCTGGGCTTCAGCAGATAAAGCCCCCGGACGCGCCGTGCGGATCGCCTCCAGCGTTTTGTCCCAGTCAGCACCTGCGGACAGCACTAGCTTGGCCGCCACCAGACCGGTACGGCCGGTGCCGCCACGACAGTGCACGGAGACACGCTCACCGGCCTTCAGCAGGGCGTGAAGCTGCAGCTGCGCCTGCGGCCAGCGGGCATCAAACGCCTCGGCCGGCAGGGACTTGTCCTGTACCGGCAGGTGGAACCATGTCAGCCCCAACGCTTTCACGGTCTCTCCCAGCGCAGCAACACCGAATTCGGCCATCTCTGGCTCGGTCAGGGTGGTCACCACGGCAGTCACTCCCGCCGCTTTGAGGGTTTGGATATCGGCTGCCAGCTCGCCTTCCAGCCCCGGGGCCGGATGCAAAGCCAGTTTGAAGCTGCCAACCTCAGTCAGTACCGGTGAAAAACTCATAATGTCATTCCTAAAAAGTGTTAAACATCGGCTGTGGCCGCGCCATCACGGGGCAGCCACAGCGAGATCAGGGTTGTAAGCGCCAGAAAGGCAACGGAGATCCACAAACACGCCGCCAAGCCCGCCAACTGGAACACCAGACCGGACAGGACGGTGCCGATCAGCCGGCCCATGGCGTTGGCCATGTAGTAGAAGCCGACATCCAGTGACACCCCGTCCTCACCGGCGTAATGCACAATCAAAAACGAGTGCAGGCTGGAGTTCACTGCGAATACGGCACCGAACACCATCAAGCCAAAGACGATGGTGAATTGCGGCTGCCACTGCAGCTGGATACCGACGGCCACGGCCGCGGTCACCAAAGCCAACAGTCCGGCCCACAACAGCGCCGAGCGACCGTCCGGCACCTTATCGGATCGCTTATTCGGCCCGGTAATGCGGGGGGCAATGCCCTGCACAAAGCCGTAGGCGATCACCCAAGCGGCCATAAAGCTGCCAACCGCCGCATGGCTCCAGCCAAAGGTCACCCCGAGGTAGATAGGCACAGCGATCACAAACCAAACGTCGCGAGCACCAAATAGGAACATCCGCGCGGCAGAAAGGAGGTTAATACTGGGGCTTTTCGAGAAGATCTCCGAAAACTTAGGTTTATTCTTGGCCTTACCTAAGTCACTGCCCAGCTTCATCAGGCTCAGCAGTAATACCCAAGCAAGAACCGATGCCATCACCACCATAGCCCCCTGGAAACCCAGGGTGACCAAGAGCACACCACCAAGGAAGAACCCGACCCCTTTCAATGCATTCTTAGAGCCGGTGAGGATGGCAACCCACTTATAAAGGGTGCCGGTCTGTCCCGCAGGCACCAGCATCTTAATAGAGCTCTTAGCGCTCATCTTGTTGAGATCTTTGGCGATGCCCGATAGAGCCTGTGCAGCCATGACATAAGGCACTGAAAGCCAAGCGGACGGTACCGCCAGCATCAACAGGGCAAACACCTGCATCCCCAAACCGACATTCATAGTGCGATTGAGCCCTAAGCGAGCGCCGAGATAGCCGCCGATCAGGTTGGTGATCACGCCGAAGATCTCGTAGAACAAGAACAGGGAGGCGATCGCCAGCGGACTGTAACCGAGCTGATGGAAATGCAGCACGACTAACATGCGCAATGCGCCATCGGTCAGGGTGAAATTCCAATAATTAAAGGTGACCAACAGATACTGTTGCATCTGTTTATCCAACCCTTTGAATTTGGCGAACATGATTCTCTCTCAGATCAACAAACGGGGACCTATGGCCCCCGTAAGATGTTAGCTTACAGCCCTTGGTCGACCACGTATTTGGCCAGCTCGACGGTACGATTCACATAGCCCCACTCGTTGTCGTACCACAGGTACATCTTCAGCTGCGTATCGTTCACCACCATAGTCGACAAGGCATCGACGATGGAGCTGCGCGGATCGGTGCGATAGTCGATGGACACCAGTGGGCGCTCCTCATAGCCCAGCACGCCTTTCAGCTCGCCTTCGGCCGCTTCCTTCATCAGCGCGTTAACCTCCTCAATGGTGGTCGGACGCTCCAACTCAAACACACAGTCGGTCAACGACGCGTTGCACAGCGGCACCCGCACGGCATGACCATTGAGACGCCCTTTCAGCTCAGGGAAGATATGGGTGATCGCCGTGGCCGAACCTGTGGTGGTCGGGATCAAGCTTTCGCCACAAGCGCGAGAGCGGCGCAGATCCTTGTGGGGCGCATCGAGAATGGTCTGGGTGTTGGTGATGCTGTGGATGGTGGTCATCGAGCCGTGCTTAATGCCCAGCTTCTGCTGGATCACCTTCACCGCCGGTGCCAAACAGTTGGTGGTGCAGGACGCAGCGGTAACGATGTCGTGCTCATCCTTGTTGTACCAAGTGTGGTTAACGCCGTAGACCGCATCCAACACGCCTTCCTGTTTCACCGGCGCGGTGACGATCACCTTCTTCACGCCCTGATCCAGATAGGCCTGCAGCTTCTCTTTCTTCTTAAACTTGCCGGACGCTTCAATCACCATCTGACAGCCGGACCAATCGGTGTCTTCCAGCGCCTTGTTGCTGGTGACCAGGATGCGTTGTTCGCCAATCACAATGTGGTCGCCATCGACCGCAACCGCGTGATGCCAGCGGCCGTGCACAGAGTCAAATTCCAGCAAGTGGGCCAACGTCGCGGCATCACCGGCCGGATCGTTGATCAGCACAAAATCAAACTCATTCTTGTCCCAGGCGGCGCGCAGCGCCAACCGGCCCATACGGCCAAAACCATTAATGCCAACAGTTACTTTCATCATCGATCTCTCGTACGTGTCGTATTAAGTTAAATATCGAAGCACTAGGCGGCTTCGCGTTGGGAAAACCAGTGCTGGGTTCGATTGGCAAACGCCACCAGCGAAAGCATAACCGGTACCTCCACCAGAACGCCCACCACTGTCGCCAGTGCCGCTCCGGAATGCAGGCCAAACAGCGCAATGGCCACTGCCACTGCCAATTCAAAGAAGTTCGAGGTGCCGATCATCGCCGCCGGTGCGGCAACGTTGTAGGGCAACTTCACCACCTTGGCTAAACCATAGGTCAAGGCGAAGATCCCATAGGTCTGGAGCAGCAGTGGGACGGCGATCAGCAAGATCAAGCCCGGCCGGGCCAACAGGGTTGGGGCCTGGATCGCAAACAGGATCAGAACCGTGGCGATCAGCCCCAGCATCGACGCGGGCTTTAACCGACGCAGCACGCCATTCAGCGCGGCCTGTCCCCGACGCAACAACCACAATCGCAGCAGCACCCCGGCGACCAGCGGCAGCACCACATACAACACCGTGGCCAACAACAGGGTCTGCCAAGGCACAAACACCTCGGTGACCCCCAACAGCAAGGCGGCGAGGGGCGCAAAAGCAAACACCATGATCAGATCGTTTACCGACACCTGGACCAAGGTGTACGCGGGGTTGCCGCGGGTCAGTTGGCTCCAGACAAACACCATGGCGGTGCACGGAGCGACGCCCAGCAAGATCATGCCCGCGATGATCTCCGACGCACTTTGCGGATCGACCCAATCGGCAAATACAACGCGGAAGAACAACCAGCCGATGGCAGCCATGGAGAAGGGCTTGATCAACCAGTTCACGGCCAAGGTCAGCAGCAAGCCCTTCGGCTGTCGGCCCACCTGTTTGACCGATTGGAAGTCGATCTGCGCCATCATCGGCAAGATCATCACCCAGATCAGCACCGCGATCACGCCGTTGATCCCCGCCACTTCCCAGCCCGCGAGAACGGCAAAGGCGTCCGGCGCCAGTGAGCCCAATCCCACGCCCGCCAGAATGGCTAGGCCGACCCAGAGACTTAACCAACGCTCAAATTGGCCCATGCCAGCCTCCTTAGTTGCAGCAACGCTGCTGACGCACTGGGCGATCGCCCATACTGCTAAGGCGCTGGGCGATCGCCGTCGTAAAGTCAGCGTGCTCCTGCGCTATCCCGTCCAATGCCACCACAAACCAGGCTGGCAACACCGCCAGCGAGTAGTACACCCATTGGCCGGCGCGACGATCCTGCAAGATCCCATCCTGACGCAACCGCGCCAGATGGCGGGAGATCTTGGGCTGACTCTCCGCTAATGCACAGGTCAACTCACACACGCAGCACTCCTGCTCAGCGCGGATCAGCAGCAAGATCTTCAATCGGGTCTCGTCCGCTAGGCTTTTGGTCAAGATCACTGGGCTCATCGCGCTCTCCTCAATGGCTCACACTTCAATATGCGAATAATCATATATGCACATTTTCATATATTCAATGGCAGTTTGATGATCTAGGCTATCCGGTCGATACGCGCGCCCCGGTTATCGCGTCATTATTGTTCGACATAGGCTTGCAGTTCGCCATTGTGCGGCGCACAATAAGCTCATAAAAATCGTCAACCGTTTGTCACTTCCGCCCGCTAAAGTGCGGTCAATACGCTCATGTTTTGTACAGGACGTCATCATGAACACTGAATTATTCACGCAATGGACCCAGCAACTCACTGCCCTGTCTGCGCCCTATCAAGCCTACCAACAGACCCTGATCAGCAGCACCGAACGCCTATTGAAGCTGCAACAGGACACGGCCAACTACTACGGCACGCTGGCAGTTGAGCAGTTGCACAATGTCAGTGCGATAAAGCACTGGGACGATCTGGCCACATTCGGCGAACAATCCGCGGCCGCCGGCAACGCCGTGCTCAATCGGTTTGAAGCGGACTGTGGTCAGTTCACTGAACTGGCGCAAGAATGTCACACTGCCTGGCAGGCCTTAGTCGAGCAGCACAACCCACTGGCCAAGTAACCCACCATTTCAGCGGGAGGAAGGGAATCATTATGAGTACAGGATCCTATCAACAGCTGCTGGACAGCTTGATACACTGCAATGAGCAGCTAATGGAGCTGGCCAAAAAACAGGGCCAACAAACCAGTCAGGCGCTGATGCAAAACAGCGTCGAAGATCTCAGCAAAGCCGTCAACGAGGGTTTGAAAAATCCCACCGGCCTGATCGAGCATCAGGTAAATTGGTGGCAATCCCAGCTGCAGCTGTTTCAGAACACCATGCTCAAACAAGCCGGGCAACAAGTGGCCCCGGTGATCGAGCCCGCCCGAGGCGATCGCCGCTTCCGCGATCCCCAGTGGCAGGAAAATCCCTGGTACGACTACATCAAGCAGTCCTACCTGCTGACGGCCCAGAACCTGCTGGAGAGCATCGATCAGCTCGAAGAGCTGGACGACGACAGCAAAGAGCGGCTGCGGTTCTTTACCCGCCAAGCCGTCAACGCCCTGGCACCCAGCAACTTCATCGGCTCCAACCCTGAGCTGTTGCAACTGACGCTGGAGAGTGGCGGCGATAACCTGGTGCGCGGCATGAAGCAGTTGTTTGCCGATCTGCAGCGCAGCGCCGGCACGCTCAATGTCAGCATGACCGACGAAAGCGTATTCCAACTGGGCAAGGATCTGGCCTCAACCCCTGGCAAGGTGGTGCACACCGCGCCGCTGTTCCAACTGCTGCAATACAGCCCCAGCACCGAGAACGTGCAGAAGCGCCCGATCATGATCGTGCCGCCGTTCGTCAACAAGTACTACATCATGGATCTGCGGCCGGAAAACTCCCTGGTCAAATACTTGGTGGATCAGGGCCACACCGTATTTATGGTGTCTTGGGTCAATCCGGATCTGAGCCACGCCGAGATCGACTTTGAGGACTATGTGGTGGACGGCGTGGTGGCCGCGCTAGACGCGATCGAGGTGGCGACCGGCGAAAAAGAGGTCAACGCCATTGGTTACTGCATCGGTGGCACCGTGCTGACCACGACCCTGGCCTACATGGCGGCGCGTCGGATGAAACAGCGGATCAAGACCGCAACCCTGTTTACCACCATCCTCGACTTTAGCCAGCCAGGCGAGCTGGGCGTCTTTATCAATGACGGTGTGGTCTCCGCCATGGAGCAACAAAACAGCGAAAATGGCGTGATGGATGGCCGCCAACTGGCCGTGGCCTTCTCCTTGTTACGGGAGAACAACCTGTATTGGAACTACTACGTCGATGGCTACCTCAAGGGGAAAACCCCGGTGGCGTTCGATCTGCTGCACTGGAACTGCGATAACACCAACGTCGCAGGCAAAACCCACTCCACCATGTTGCGCCGCTTCTACCTCGACAATGAACTGATCGAGCCCGGCAGCTTCACCGTGCGCGGCACCAAGATCGATCTGGGCAAGATCAGCATCCCGACCTACTTTGTCTCCACCGTCGAGGATCACATCGCGCTGTGGCAAGGCAACTACCAAGGCATGCTCAAACTGGGCGGCGACAAGACCTTTGTGCTGGGCGAATCCGGTCATATCGCCGGGATCATCAACCCACCCGGCGGCAAATACGGCCACTATATCGGCCCCAGTGCCGACTGCAGCCCGGAAGAATGGCTGGAGCAGGCAGAGCACAACGAAGGCTCGTGGTGGCCGACCTGGCAAAGCTGGTTAGTGGAGCAGAACAAAGCCAAACCGGTCGCGGCACGCCAACCGGCCCCAGAGCTGGCGGACGCCCCCGGCGATTACGTCCAGAAACGCTTAAACAGCACCGTAGCCAAAGGCGAGGAGGTGGCATGAGTCTTATCGAAGGTCAAAGTGCGGAGATCAGTAAGATCTTTGGGCCCGCCGAGGTGGCCGCATTCGCCGAGCTGTCGGAGGATCGCAACCCCATCCATCTGGATCCCGAGTTTGCGGCCGAAACGCCGTTTAAAAAGCCCATCGTTCACGGCATATTGCTCTCCAGCCTGCTGTCCGGCTTGCTGGGTCAGAAGTTACCCGGAGATGGCACCATCTACCTGGGGCAAACCTTGAAGTTTGTCCGGCCGATCTTCGTCGGCGACGAGGTCACAGCGCGGGTCACCGTCGCCGAGGTACGCAGTGACAAGCCGATCGTGACGCTGCGCACCGAAGTGCTCAATCACAAAGGCGAGCCCTGCGTGCAAGGCGAAGCCGTCGTGAAGATCTGATCCTACCCCGGCATGCTCTGATGCATGCCAACCCAACCGCTCAAAAGCCAAGTGCGCCTCGTGCGCCTTGGCAAGCCGTGTCCGACGGTTCAGCCCCAAAACGCCCGACCTGTGCTAACGTTTAATCAACCTCGATAAACAAAGGATTGGTTATGAGGTCGATCATTTGTGTACTTCTCTATCTTTTCAGCTCTGCCGTCCAGGCGGAGACGGTTCGGCTCTATAACTGGGCCGACTATCTCGCCCCCTCGGTCATCGAGGCTTTCGAGCAAGAAACCGGTCACCGGGTTGAACAGACCTTCTTCGACGACGAAGAGGTGCGCGATCAAATGCTCTATAGTGGCAAACTGAGTTATTTTGACTTAGTGATGATCGACAACGTCGGAGCGCAGCAAATGGTCCAGGAGGGCTTATTACAACCTTTGACCCTGCCACCATCACTGCAACAACACCTCGCTCCCGCCCGTATTAAGGCCTGTGGCAATCACACGATCCCCTATGCCTGGGGCACGGTTGGCGTGGCCTATCGTGCCCAGCAAGGCAAGCCCAAAACCTGGCGGGAATTTTTTGATCCCTCCTCCCCCCATATCCAGCGCGTCATGCACCTGTCTCCGGATGAAACACTCGGCGTCGCCCTGCTGGCGCTCGGCGCTCCGGCCTACAGTGACGATCCCGAGGCAATTGACCAAGCCGCTGGACTGATCCGCTCTCAACCTGCCCAAACCGGATTTGCCCTCACCCTTGCGGAAGAGCAGGGCGCGCAATTTGACGCCCACTGGGCCTTGGTGTTCAGTAGCGATCTTGGCCCCTTGAGGGAGAGTACCGGTCAACAGGATTGGCAATACACCATCCCAGATGAAGGCAGCCTGATCTGGATCGATTGCCTCGCCGCGCCCGCAGGCCACCCCATCCGTCCGGCGACCCAAGCCTTTATCGAGTTTATCAATCGACCCACCATCGCTGCACAAAACGCCGAGCTGATGGCCTTTGCAACCAGTAACTTGGCAGCACTCCAGCACGCCACCCAACGCTATATCGAGAACACCACGCTGTTTACCCCACCCGAGCTGCTCGAGAGGAGCCACGATTTTGAAGCCATCAGTGATGAGATGCTGGAGTACCGCAACCAGTGGATATTTAATCTCACCCAGACGATGGCCACCGCCCAATGACACTCAAACACCGACTCTACCTACTGTGGGCCCCGGCAATGTTCATTGTGTTTGCGGTCTCGTTGAGTTTGGGCTTGAGGCAGATCCAGCAAGAGCGCCAGATGCAGCAACGCTCGCTTTATCTCGCCCAACTGTCGTTCGCCCAGCAACACCTGAACGACACGGTAGAGCGTGCGCATCGCGCCCTGCGCAACACACTGGAGAGCGCGGCTTTCATTCAGTTTGCCAATAGCATGGATCGCACCGCAAACCGCAAATCGCTGCTCAGGCAGCAGTTCCTCCGCACCTTTCAGCGACAATGGGATCCGGCACTGCCGCTGCGATCACTCCAGATCCTCGATGGCGCTCAGCACCCGCTCATCCAGATCCAAGCCGAGCCGAATGGCAGCTTGAGCTTACCCTTCAATGCCAGCCCGGAGCCGATGGCCAATATCGATGGTCGCGCCCATCGCAGACTGAATGCCGAGCCTCTGATCAAGTTCGACAGCCAATCCGACTCGCTCTTGCTGCAACTTTCATTGGCGTTCCATCCGGCCCTCGATAGCGGCGACAGCAACATTCTCAAGAGCCATTTCTCTCTGCTCCAAGCGGAGATAGCCTTGCCCCTGTCGACACTGGAGCAGATGCTGCCAACCCCGCAGCAGCGAATCATAATGACCCTGCCTGAGTTGACCCCGTTACCTATGCCCGCAGGCACGGTCGATGTCCATTATGACGCCGCGCAGTTACAACTGGTCATGGAAGGCTCGGGGTATCTGCTTCAGTTCGATGCCAAGGCCATGCATACGATCGATCCCTGGCTCCTCAGTTGGGCTCCCTGGGCACTCATTACCATCCTGCTGTCGATCATCGTTATGGCATGGCTGACCCAGCGCTGGCTGGTGGCGCCCATCATTCAACTCACCCATCGTGTCGAGCACGCAGATAAGTCGCCGCAGGCCCTGCAGGCCTTCAGCAGCAACGATGAGATCGGCACCCTGAATCAGGCCTACCTGACGCTGCTCGAAAAACAACACGAACTTACAATGCACGACCCCATCACCGGTTTGTTGAACCGCTTTGGCTTTCAGCAACAGTTGTTCACGAACAGCCAACGCTCTTTGGATTCGGGTGTGCCATACCTGCTCATGCAGATCGTTCTGGGAAAATTCAGCTTTCAAAACGATGCTCACGGCAGCGCCCTGGCCGACGCACTGCTGGGCGACATTGGTAAGCAGCTCACCCGCCTGTGTGAACACCATCAGGTGGCGGAGCCTGGGTTGGCGCGAACAGGTGGAACCGAGTTTGGTTTGGTCTTGTCTGGGGCCCAATGTCAGCAGCTCGCCGAGCCCCTCTGCCGCGAGATCATCGCCTTGTTTGAGTCCGGCTATCGCTTCAAACAGCGTCAATATAACTTGCTCTGCGCCATCGGCATGGCCGAGTTTCCGACCAACGCCACCACGCCCGCCACCCTCAATCAATGCGCTAATATCGCAACGACCCAAGCGCTGGCGCTCGGCTACAGTCATGCTCAGAAGTTCAATAACCAACATGTAAAATCGCGTGAAGAGCACAAGCAGATCGAGTCGGCATTACTGGAAGCGTTGGATTCAGAGCAGTTCGAACTGTATTACATGCCCTATGTTGAGACGCAGCAGAACGGTATTGCCGGTGTTGAGATCTTATTGCGATCAGAGCACCCCGTACTTAAGCAAGCCGGTCCCGGTGTCTTTATCCCCATTGCCGAGCAAACCGGATTGGCCCGTAGGATCGACTTTTGGGTACTGGAGCGCGCCATGACTCAAGTCGCAGCGCTGCAGCGGCTGCATACATCCCAGCTCGTGATCTCCATCAATGTCTCAGCCAGCGTCATGTTGGAAAACGGCTTTAGTCTCCATTGCAGCGCCCTAATGCAACACCACCAAGTCGCCCCAGAGCTCATTGAATTGGAGCTCACCGAAACACAATTAGCGCCGGACAGTGACGTTGCGGCGGCGCGTTTACAAGAGCTACGTGCACTTGGACTGGCGATCGCGCTGGATGATTTTGGCACCGGCTACACCTCGCTTGCCCAGCTCGGCGCATTACCGATCAGCAAACTCAAGGTGGACCAACTCTTTGTCGAGCGCATGGAACATTCTTCGCTGGATGCGGAGTTGATCCGGATGTTGGTAAGGCTGGGGAAAAACTACGGTTACCGCAGCACGCTGGAAGGGGTTGAAACCGTCAGCCAAAGCCGGGTAGCCAAACACCTCGGTTTCGATTACGAGCAGGGCTACCTGCATGCCAAACCAATGAACTGGGAGCAGTTGGTGCAGTTCTTCAGCCACGAACAAAAGGTGGAAGCTTAACCCCACCGATCTTGTTCAACTGCGAGACGGTGCGGTAACCCGCACGCCCGAGACTGAAGCCCCCTTGCCGTTAACGCGCCGTCTTTGCGCCGGCACGAGAGCCTTTGCCTCGCCCTGAAGCGCCATTGCCTTTACCGCCCGCTTGGTCCTTGTTTGGGCCGCCGCGACCGCTCCCCGGCTTACCCGCCGGCTTAGAGTTGCCATGACGGCTGCCCTTGCCCGCGCTCTCGGCGCCCTCGCCTTTGCCTTTAAAGCCCCCTTTCGCGGCTTTTCGAGTCTTTTCGAACTGGCCCAGCCCGGTATGACGCGACAACGCCGGCTTACCCGATCCTTTCTGACCGCCCGGTCGTTGACCGCGCCCTTCGCCGCGACCGGCTGGCGGCACCAGACAGTTGGCGCTGGTGCCGATCAAACGGGTCAGGCCCATATTGGTCAATGCTTCGCGAATGAGCGGCCAGTTTTCCTGATCGTGATAACGCAGCAGCGCCTTGTGCAGACGACGCTGACGTCCGCCCTTGGCCACCGGCACGGTATCGGATTTATGGCTGACTTTACGCAGGGAGTTCTTCTCGGTATGCCACACCGCCGTGGCATTGGCCAGCGGCGATGGGTAGAAGTTTTGCACCTGATCCAGCTTAAAGTCGTTCTGCTTGAGCCACTGGGCCAGATGCACCATATCTTCATCCGTCGTGCCCGGGTGGGCCGAGATGAAGTACGGGATCAAATATTGTTTCTTGCCCGCCTCTTTCGAGTACTTATCAAACAGCGCTTTGAAGCGATCGTAGCTGCCCATGCCCGGCTTCATCATCACCGACAATGGCCCCTCTTCGGTGTGCTCCGGGGCGATCTTCAGATAGCCACCGACATGGTGGGACGCCAGCTCTTTGACGTAGCGCGGATCCTCCACCGCCAAGTCGTAACGTACCCCGGAGGCGATCAGGATCTTCTTGATCCCCGGGATCTTGCGCGCCGCGCGGTACAGATCGATGGTCGGGGTATGATCGGTGTCCATATGGCCACAGATATCCGGATAGATGCAGGACAAGCGGCGACAGGTGGCCTCCGCTTTCGGGCTCTTACAGCGCAGGTGATACATGTTGGCGGTCGGGCCGCCCAAGTCGGAGATCACCCCAGTAAAGCCCGGCACCTTCTGTTTGATCTCCTCGATCTCATTGAGGATCGAGTCCTGGCTGCGGCTCTGAATGATGCGGCCTTCATGCTCGGTGATGGAGCAGAACGAACAGCCGCCGAAGCAGCCGCGCATGATGTTGATCGAGGTTTTGATCATGTCATACGCCGGGATCTTCTTGCCGGTGTACTTCGGGTGCGGCACCCGGGCGTAGGGCAGCGCAAACACCCCGTCCATCTCTTCCGTGTCCAGCGGAATGGCCGGCGGATTGAGCCAGATATGGCGATCGCCATGGCGCTGCATCAGCGCACGGGCGCAGCCAGGATTGGTTTCCAGATGGAAGATCCGCGAAGTGTGGGCATACAGCACCTTATCCACCCGCACCTGATCGTACGCCGGCAGCAGGATGTACTGCTTCTCCCACGGCTTGGGCTTCTTACCTGCATTTGCAGGCTGAATGGTGATGGGCTTGGCGCTCTGATTGACCGGCGCATCATCAAACTTGCTGCCCTTGTCGCAGCCCATGTCGTCCGCGCCATAGGGATTGGGAATAGGGTCGATTTTACCCGGTGTATCCAGGGTGGTGGAATCCAGGCCGCTCCACTCGGGCAGCGCGTCCTTGGTCAGAAAACCGGTGCCTCGCACGTCGGTGATCGACTTAATGTCGTCCCCCGCCGCCAGACGATGGGCCACTTCGATCAGCGGACGCTCGGCGTTGCCGTAAATGAGCATATCCGCCTTGGCATCAAACAGCACAGAGCGACGCACTTTATCTGACCAGTAATCATAGTGGGCGATACGGCGCAGGCTGGCCTCGATGCCACCAATAATGACCGGCACCTCCTTGAAGGCTTCCTTACAACGCTGGGTGTACGCCAGGGTGGCGCGATCCGGCCGCTTACCGTGCACATTGTCCGGCGTGTAGGCATCGTCATGACGCAAACGGCGCTCGGCGGTGTAGTGGTTGATCATCGAGTCCATGTTGCCGGCGGTGACACCGAAAAACAGGTTGGGCTGCCCCAGCGCCATAAAGGCGTCTTTGCTGTGCCAGTCGGGCTGATCGATGATCCCCACTCGAAAGCCCTGTGCCTCGAGCATGCGGCCGATGATCGCCATGCCAAAGCTGGGATGATCGACATAGGCATCCCCGGTCACCAACACGATGTCGCAACTGTCCCAACCCAACTTGGCCATCTCTTTACGAGTGGTGGGCAAAAACGGCGCGGCGCCGAAGCACTCCGCCCAGAATTTGGGATAGTCGAACAGTTTGGTTTCAGGGGTCTGGATCATCACTCTTCCTCACTAGGCGGCTTTTTTAAGGGGCAAAGGCCGCTCGGGCGCGGATTGTAGCAGTTTAGCGGGTTGGACGCGATGATGGTTTTTTGTGCACTTGGGTTCACACTCCACGATCCCGCCTCTTGCCTGAGTGACGCTCAGGCAAAACACTGCTGCAAAAAGGGCGCACAGGGATAAAGCGTGTTCATGAAGCAGCATTTTTCAATCGGGTTCAGTCTAGTCGTCACAGTGGCCGGGTTTCTTGCTATCGCGTTTTTTGTCATGCCACAGGGCCATGCGCTGGGACTCTCCCAGATAGCAACCCAGTCGTTAGCGTTCATCCTACTCGGCGCTCTCATCACACTGTGCTACTGGCTGCGCTTCGGCGCGCAAACCCGCCAGCAAATGGCGTGTGTTCGCCCAAAGGGCGACCGGCGTTTTTATCGCCAGCTATTCTTGCTCACGCTCGCTTTCTGGCTGCTAAAAGATCTCCTGCTGCCATTCCCTGAGTCGGATTTCGCCTGGATCCGCCCCTGGCTCAAGGGCAACCATTTAGGCCTGGTCGTGCTGTATATCGTGGTGGTTGCGCCGATCATCGAAGAATTGATCTTCCGTCAGTTTTTGTTTCAGTCGCTGCAGCGACTGTGGCGCTCCCCCTGGCCGACCATCTGCCTGGCCTCGCTGCCATGGGCGCTGCTGCACAGTCAGTACGGTGCTCTTTTTCTTGGGCTGATCTTTAGCTTCGGCCTCTTGCTCGGTTGGGTTCGCTATCGCAGTCAGTCGCTGCTTCTTCCCATATTGATCCACGCCCTGCTCAACCTGTTGGCCTGCCTGATGTACGCCCTCGGCTGGGGGGTCTATCAAGGGATCGGCGGACTCTGATCGCAAGCGACGGATCTCAGCGGCAAGCTGAGGAGGGAGCTTGGCTCCGCCGTTCCTTGAAACGCCCAGATCCGATAACATGCCGGTCGGACGGACAACTCAGGGATGGAAACCAGAATGGCGCAGGTTGGAACCAATGCACTCATCATCGAAGGCGGCGCGATGCGCGCCGTGTTCTCCTGCGGCGTGCTGGATCACTTTCTCGACGTGGATTTTGATCCCTTCGATAGCCTGTGGGCGGTGTCCGCCGGCACCACCAACCTGGCCTCTTTTCTGGCGCGGATGCGCGGCCGCAATCACGCCATTTATACTGACTACAGCTGCGCAAACCCTTCATCACTCCGGGTCAATTTCTGCGGGGTGGCCACCTGATCGATCTCGATTGGCTGTGGCAGATCACCCTGACGGAGCTGCCCATCGACTGGGACACGTTACGCGCCGAATCACGGCCCTACTTTCTTGGCGTCACCGACACCCACACCGGCCAGGCCCACTATCTGCAACCGGAATTGGCCCAGTTAGCGGAAACCATGAAAGCCAGCAGCGCCATGCCGGTGGCCTATCGAGGGGGCGTCACGCTTGGGGATGATAACTTCGTCGATGGTGGGGTGGCCGACGCCATTCCGGTGGCCGAGGCGATCCGTCGTGGGGCCAAGCGGCTCCTGATACTGCGCAGCCAAACCGCCGACTATCGCAAACGCGCACCGGCTTCGCCCAGGCTACTCAAGCACCTGCTGCGTAAGACCCCGGGCTTGATCGCGCCGATGCTGCAGCGGGCCGAGCAGTACAACGCCACGTTGGATCTGATCCGTCAGCCCCCCAAGGGCGTGGAGATCATCGAGATCTGTCCGCCGCCCTCATTCCAGCTCAAACGCCTCACCCGCAGCGCCGCTCCCTTGCAGCAGGGCTATCAACTGGGGCTGGAAGCGGGCGTCGAGGCGATAACCCGCTGGCACGAGGCGGATAACTTCGCCTAGTGACGCTGCGTAATGGCGCGCGCGGTGATCCGATCGATCCAGCCCGGCGCCAGCAGTTTGACCCAGCGGCCCAGTCGGGCACGCCAGGAGCCCAGCCATAGGCGCTGGCGCCGCTCGATGGCACGGTGCATCAGGACGGCACACTTCTGCGCCGTCATGATCTTACCCTCCTGCATTGGCGAGTCGCCCAGCGGTTGCCCATCGGCGCCTATCGCCCGTCGATGGGTCTCGGTCAGGACAAAATCCGGACACAGCTGCGTCACATCAACGCCACTGCCGAGCAGCTCGATCCGCAATGATTCAAAAAAGCCCACCACCGCGTGTTTGGAGGCGGCATAACCCGAACGCTCCGGCACCCCGGTCAGCCCCGCTACCGAGGCCACTGCCACCAGATGGCCCCGACTTTGTTTCAGCGCCGGCAGCGCGGCCTGCGTCATAAAGACCGCCCCTAAGTAGTTGACCTGCATCAGTCGCTGCAATACGTCACTCTGCTGTAGGGCGTCGAATCGACTCCACATGGTCATACCGGCATTACAGATCAGCACATCAATGCGGCCAAAGTGCGCCAACGCCGCATCGATCACTGATTGACACTGACTGGCCTTTGCCACATCACAGGGGCACACCAGCGCCTCACCCGGCAACGCCTCCGCCAGCGACGTCAGCCGGGCCTGATCCCGCGCGGCGATCACCAGCTTGGCGCCCTGGCCACTCAATTGCTGCGCCAGCGCCCGACCTATCCCTTCAGAAGCCCCGGTCAGGATCACCACTTTTCCTTGCATCATTGCGCCTCCCTGCTGGGCAACGTCACCGCAACGCTGCAACCAAAAAGCGGCGCCCGAAGGCGCCGCACACTGTCTGTTATCAGGTTTCCATCATCGCATCTTGCGCTTCAAGCACCGGATGGTAGGTTTCCAGATCCTTCGGCCGGCCTAAGCCATAGCCCTGGGCGTAGTTCACCCCGATGGTCTTGAGCCGCTGCAGGGTTTCCTGATCCTCGACAAACTCCGCCACGGTCTCGATCCCCATCACCCGACAAACATCGTGGATGGATTTAACGATGGCGTAGTCCTTGGGGTTGTTGGCCAGATTGCGGACAAAGCAGCCGTCGATCTTAACGTAATCCACCGGCAACTGGCGCAGATAGCCGTAAGAGGCAAAGCCGGAGCCAAAATCATCCAGTGCGAAGGCAAAGCCACGACGGCGCAAGGCATGCAGGATCTCCAGCGCGTGATTTTCATTGCCAATGGCGGCGGTTTCCGTCACCTCAAAGCAGACGGTGTGGCTAGGGATCCGATAGGTTTCGCACATCTGATCGATGTAACTCACTAGGCCGTCACTGGATAAGGTGGTGCCCGACAGGTTGATGGAGATCACCTGACTGTCCCAAAGATGGCTGTTGCGCGCCAGCCACTCGAAGGATTTGCGGATCACCGCTCGGTCCACCTGCGGCATCAGATTGAAGCGCTCCGCCGCCGCAATGAATTGGCCCGGCGCCAGAATGCGGCCGCCCTCCTCTTTAATGCGCAGCAAGATCTCACATTTACGCTTATCGCTGCTGCCGTGCACCGGCTCGATCGGCTGATAGAACAGCACCAGATCATCATTAACGATGGCATCATTGATCCGCATCGCCCACAGCGGCGCATTGCGCTGATGCGCCAGATCCTGATCCAGCGAATCAAAGAAGTGGATCTGACTCTCGCCCCCCTTGGCCTTGGTGGCGTGACAGGCGATCTCCGCATCCTTGAAGGTTTCCCGCGGCGTCTGCTCACCGTGGCGCAGAAAGGCCACCCCGATGCTGATCCCCACTTTATAGCTGCCCGAATCCCAATACAGGGTGATCCCCTGCACGCCATCACTGAGGGTCTTGAGCAGCCGGGCCGCTTCCAGCGCCGAGGTGTCCGGCATGATTAAGGCAAACTCGTCCCCGCCGATCCGGGCCAACAGATCACCCGAACGGCAGCACTGCGTCATCTCATGCGCCACATCCCGGAGCATGCGATCACCGGCTTCGTGGCCGCAACTGTCGTTGATAAGTTTAAACCGGTTTAGATCCATGTAACACACCGCGTGCTGGCCCCGGCGTTTCGCCAGATCATCCAGCGTGCGCTCAAACACATGGCGATTAAACAACCCGGTGGTGTGATCCCGTTCGGACTTTTGCTGCAGCTCTTGCTTCATCTGCTCTGAGCGGGTCACATCGCGCAGCACCATCACTGCCCCCAGCGTATTGCCTTCGCCGTCGAGCGTACGTGCCGCATTGTATTCCAAGGTTTGCCAACGCTCACCACGCGGCACAACCACCTTGCCTTCCTGATTGATGCGACCGGATCCCAGCAGCTCCGTCAGCGCGCCATGCAACTCCTGACCGGCGCTGCCCGCCACCAAACTCGATAGGGTACACTGACGCACCGGGCCGTGATCCACCGCCAGAAGACGCTCCGCCACCGGGTTCACCAGCTCGATCCGAGCCTTGTTGTCCACCATTACCACCGCATCGCTGACCGCCCGCAACAGGGTATTCTTTTGCTGGCGGTTATGGTGGCGCTGACGGAACAGCTCGTTGCATAGCTGGGCCAACTCCGCCAACTCCCGATCCCCACCCAGTGGCATCGGCTGGCTCTGTTTATGGTTGGCCAATTGACTGTCTAACTGAATCGAAAAACGCCGCAGCGGGTGCAGCATGGAGCGTTGTGCCAACAAAAAAAACAGCAAGAGCGCAACCAAGATCAGGGTCAGCATCAGCAACTGCAGGTGCAGCATCTTGCTACTGAGATCGTCGGTAAATTGACTGCGATACTGAGGCTTCAGCTCGAGCGGCGGACCAAACAGCGTCGGCAACTGCAACGCCTGAGGGGTGGTCAGCTCGGCTGGGACAATGCGCACCCCATCCATGCGAACGTGGCGAGCGATCAAGGGCTGGATCACCTCTTCGTTGATCGTCTGCACCATCAAGAGTCCGCGCCAGCTTCGATGCTTCAAAGGCAGCGAGATATAGGCTAAGGGCTGATCACGCAGGCTGGCAAAACCGCTGCGCTCGGTCTGAAAGCCCTCATTCGCTAACTGGGGCTCCAGCTCTTTTACCAAGGCCTCCAAGGTGCCATCGCTTTGGCGACTGTTGGGCAACAGAGGTCGCAGCTCGCCATGGTGGTTCACCACCAACACCCAATGCCGGGCCAGATAGCTGCGCAACAACAGGTGATCCTGTACCTCATGGCGCGACAACTCCACCGCCGTACGCACCTCCAGCAACTCGCTGCGGCGTTGCTGCAACAAGCCATCAAACTCGACCTGCAGATTTGCGCGTTCAAGTCCCTGTTGCTGCTGGTTAAACCGGCTAACGCCATCACGAGTCAGACCGTACACCGCCAACGAGACCAACAACAGGACTGGCATCAGCAGGCCAAACACCAATAATATCAAACGACGGGAAAGCTTTATGGCTGGCAACGATCTGAACCCCGTTCTGGCGCCTGTGGGCATCTCAAAATTCCTAACTAGCGACCAATTAAAAAAATATCTTTAAAAAATAAAAGCATACCAGCCTAACCCCACTCCTAGATGTGAGCAAACTGATGGCCAGCTTCCCGATCTCTCCCCATGCTTGTCGGCATTGCCAGGACAAACTTGAGCCCAACCCCGTCACTCAGTTAGACGGCCGCGCCCGCCTGTTGATCATCGGTCAAGCGCCGGGACTGAAGGTACATCAAACTGGGATCCCATGGAACGATCCCAGCGGTCAACGCCTGCGCCAGTGGCTCAACATGCCACCCGAGACTTTCTACGATCCGGCGCACGTCGCTATCCTGCCGATGGGATTTTGCTATCCGGGCCGGGGGCGCCATGGCGATAATCCGCCGGATCCGCGCTGTGCGCCTCTATGGCACGGCCCCATCCTCAACGCCCTGCCCAATATCGAACTCACCTTGCTGATCGGTCAATACGCCCAGCGCCATTACCTAGCGTCATTCTCCACTTTGACAGAGACGGTGCAACGTTGGCAAACCTGGGCCCCCTCACAGCTGCCTTTGCCCCACCCTTCGCCCAGAAACAATCTCTGGCTTCGGCGCAATCCCTGGTTTGAGCGCGAACTGATACCGGCTCTCCAGCGGCGGATCCTGGCGATGGGCCTGTCAGCCTAAGCACGCCCCAGTGTCGATCCAAACTCGCTGCTGGCAGGCCGCACCCGATAGGGTCCCAGAGGCAAACCGAGTCTAACTCCCATTAAAAAACCGGCCATGGGCCGGTTTCTTTAGCAAGACACGGTTTTAACAACAACCGCGCTTAACGATGATAAGGCTTGGACAGCTCATGCACCGCCTTAATAAAGGCGCCGGCATGTTCCGGATCCGCATGCTGGTGGATACCATGCCCCAGATTGAAGACGTGCCCTTCGCCCGGGCCAAACTCACCCAGGATCCGGCTCACCTCCTCTTCGATGCGCGGAACCGGTGCATACAGCATCGAAGGATCCATATTGCCCTGCAGCGCCACTTTGTCGCCAACCCGAGCACGGGCCGCGCGAACATCAACGGTCCAATCCAGACCCACCGCATCACAGCCGGTGGCCGCGATGTCTTCCAACCACTGGCCGCCCCCTTTGGTGAACAGCACCACTGGCACTTTCTGACCGTCATGATCACGGATCAGACCATCGACGATCTTATGCATGTACTGCAGGGAAAACTCGCGATAGGCCGGCCCGGACAGTGCGCCGCCCCAGGTATCGAAGATCTGAACCGCTTGCGCGCCCGCTTTGATCTGGGCGTTCAGATATAGGATCACCGACTGCGCCAACTTATCCAGCAACAAGTGCATCATCGCCGGCTCAGCAAACGCCATCTTTTTGATCTTAGCGAAATCTTTCGAGCTGCCGCCCTCCACCATGTAGGTCGCCAACGTCCAGGGACTGCCGGAGAAGCCGATCAGTGGCACCTCACCTTTGAGCTCACGGCGAATGGTGCGGACTGCATCCATAACGTAGCGCAACTCCCCCTCAGGATCCGGGATCGGCAGAGCTTCAATCGCCCGTTGGCTGTCCGCCAAGGTTTGAAAACGTGGACCTTCGCCGGTTTCGAAGTAGAGCCCCAACCCCATCGCATCCGGGATGGTCAAGATGTCAGAAAACAAAATAGCGGCGTCCAGCGGGAAACGACGCAATGGCTGCAGTGTCACCTCACACGCCAACTCTGGATTCTTACACAGGCTCATAAAGTCGCCCGCTTCGGCGCGCGTTGCCCGATATTCAGGTAGGTAACGGCCGGCCTGGCGCATCATCCATACTGGGGTCACGTCCACCGGTTGGCGCAACAAAGCTCGCAGGTATCGATCGTTTTTTAATTCTGACATTTTGTTTATCCCTAACGCATAACCAGCAACAAATGTGGCGCCATTGTAGCATCGCGGTAGCAAATTTATACGTAGCACGCGTGAGACACGCCACAAATTAACCAAACGCCAAAGCATGCAACCATTGCGATAAATCGTGGCGAACCGACATCAGTCGAAAAAAACTCCCTTGCGCCGCCCCCAATGACCGCGCCCCCGGCGCAATACCCCGCCCCCACTCCGTCTCAGGCTCTCGCTGGCCTGAGTGTCCGGTGCCATTGATGGACAGAAGTAACTCCGCGAACCCGCGTTTCACAGTCATGATCCTCTTATCAGCGAAAAAAACCGTTGATCGATTTGCAATCACAGACTTAAATGGAAGGACGGAGAGACAACAGGGCTTGGAAGAGGACGACGCGATGCTGACAAAATTAGAACATGCAGTGAACGCTTGGGGTGGCGCCAATAAGCTCGTCGATCAGTGGCTGGAGAATCGCCGAGAACTGCTGATCACCTACTGCCAACTGGCCGGGTTGCCCCCATATGACAAAGCCGATGGTGCCCTGCCCAGCGAGGAGCAGATCAAATCCTTCTGCAATCAACTGGTGGATTACGTCTCTGCCGGCCACTTCGAGGTGTACGATCAGGTCGCTTCCGCCTGTGAACGTAATGGCAAAAAAAGCATGGCGTTAGCGGAGACTTTATTACCCCAGATCAGCGCCAGTACTGACATCGCCCTCGACTTCAATGACAAATACACCAATGGTGTGGATGAAGAGACCTTGATGCAACTCGATCAGGAGCTGTCCCAACTGGGCCAGGCAATGGAGGAGCGCTTTGAACTCGAAGACCGCCTGTTAGAAACCCTGCACAGCCACCACAGCGAGGCCGAAGCCAGCTGAACCTCTTCGCCAGATAAAACAGCGCCCCGCTTTAGCGGGGCGCTGTTTTATGTAACGGTTAAAAGCCAGACAGACGCCGACCCGGCCGTCGCCTGAAGCCCAGGCCCTTATGCGCCTGGGCTTCGGCTCAGTTACGCCGGCTGCTGCAAAATAACCTCTTGCGCAGGTTTGGTGTATTGCTCCATCAAATGGAAATTGAGGTAGCGATAGGTATCCGCCGCCTGAGCATCAATGGTCTTAGCGTACGCCAGGTACTCCTCCACCGTCGGCAGTTTCCCGGTAATGGAGGCAACCGCAGCTAACTCCGCCGAGGCCAGGAACACATTGGCACCTGTTCCCAAGCGATTCGGGAAGTTACGTGTGGAGGTCGACACCACGGATGCACCGTCCGCGACCCGAGCCTGGTTGCCCATACACAGGGAACAACCGGGCATCTCGGTACGCGCGCCAACTCGGCCGTAAATGCCGTAATAGCCTTCGTCGATCAGCTGTTGCTGATCCATCTTGGTCGGTGGCGCCACCCACAGGCGGGTCGGCAGGGCCCCTTTGTGCTTATCCAGCAACTTACCGGCCGCACGGAAATGACCGATATTGGTCATGCACGAACCGATAAACACCTCGTCGATCTTCTCACCCTGCACCTCAGACAACAGGCGAGCATCGTCCGGATCGTTTGGTGCACACAGGATCGGCTCCTTGATCTCAGCCAGATCGATCTCGATCACCGCGCTGTATTCCGCATCGGCATCGGCTTCCATCAACTCGGGGTTGGCCAGCCAGGCTTGCATCGCACTGATCCGGCGCTCGATGGTACGGCGATCGCCATAGCCTTCGGCGATCATCCACTTGAGCATCACAATATTGGAGTTCAGGTACTCGGCGATCGGCGCCTCACCCAACTTGATGGTACAACCCGCCGCAGAGCGCTCCGCGGACGCATCAGACAGTTCAAACGCCTGCTCAACCGTCAGTTGCTCAAGCCCTTCGATCTCCAATACGCGACCGGAGAAGATGTTCTTCTTACCGGTTTTTTCCACGGTCAGCAGCCCCTGCTGGATAGCGTAATAAGGGATCGCATGCACCAGATCCCGCAAGGTAATGCCCGGTTGCATCTCGCCTTTGAATCGGACCAGAACCGACTCAGGCATATCCAGTGGCATCACCCCGGTCGCTGCCGCAAACGCCACCAATCCGGACCCAGCCGGGAAGGAGATCCCCAATGGGAAACGGGTGTGAGAATCGCCACCGGTGCCGACGGTATCCGGCAGCAGCATGCGGTTCAGCCAAGAGTGGATCACCCCATCACCGGGACGCAACGACACGCCGCCGCGATTCATAATGAAGTCAGGCAAAGTCGCGTGGGTATTCACATCCACCGGCTTAGGGTAGGCGGCGGTGTGACAGAATGACTGCATGGTCAGATCGGCAGAGAAGCCCAAGCAGGCCAGATCCTTCAACTCATCCCGGGTCATCGGCCCAGTGGTATCCTGGGAGCCAACCGTGGTCATCTTCGGCTCACAGTATTGGTTCGGGCGCACACCAGCAACACCACAGGCCTTGCCGACCATCTTCTGCGCCAGGGTGTAGCCCTTGTCACTCGCCGCCACATCCACCGGACGACGGAAGATCTCAGACGGAGCCAGACCCAGTGCTTCACGGGCTTTGTCGGTCAGTCCGCGCCCGACGATCAGCGGGATCCGCCCGCCAGCCTGCACTTCGTCCAACAGGACATCGGTCTTCAGGCTAAATTCGGCGATCACCTCACCGGCGTCGTTCTTCACTACGCCGTCATAGGGATAAACCGTGATCACATCGCCCATGGCCATCTTCTCGACCGGCATCTCGATCGGCAGTGCGCCAGCGTCTTCCATGGTGTTAAAGAAGATCGGTGCGATCTTGCCGCCAAAACAGAAGCCACCGCCGCGCTTATTCGGCACGCCGGGCAGATCGTCCCCCATAAACCACAACACCGAGTTGGTGGCCGATTTACGCGAGGAGCCCGTCCCAACCACATCACCGACGTAAACCAGTGGGTGGCCTTTCGCGGTCAGGGAGTCGATGGTCGAGATGGGGCCGACTTCGCCATTCACGTCCGGCGTAATGCCTTCACGTGCCGTTTTTAGCATGGCCAAGGCGTGCAGTGGGATATCCGGACGAGACCAGGCATCCGGTGCCGGCGATAGGTCATCCGTGTTGGTTTCGCCCGGTACTTTAAAGACCGTCAGGGTGATGGATTCCGCCAAAGCCGGCTTGGAGGTAAACCATTCGGCATCGGCCCAGGATTGCAGCACGGTCTGTGCATAGGCGTTGCCGCCTTTCGCCAACGCCACCACATCGTGGAAGGCATCGAACATCAGCAGGGTATGGGACAGGGCTTTAACGGCCAATGGGGCCAGGCGGTCATTGCTCAGCTGCGCGATCAGCGGCTCAATGTTGTAGCCGCCCTGCATGGTGCCGAGCAATTCGGTCGCGCGCTCGGCGCTGATCAGCGGGCTCTGCGCCTCGCCCGTGGTCAGTGCGGCCAAAAAGCTCGCCTTAACGTAGGCGGCCTCATCCACACCGGGTGGGATCCGGTTTTCCAGCAGATCCAACAGGGTGGCTTCTTCGCCGGCCGGCGGGTTCTTTAGCAGCTCAACCAACTCGCTGGTTTGCTGCGCATCGAGGGGCTTGGGAACGATCCCTTGAGCGGCGCGCTCTGCGACGTGCTCACGATAGGCTTCTAACACAACTCACTTCCTTCTCTAGCTGGCAAGCTCACGACAAGCTGCACTTCCTGTGAACGGATGGGGTGGTGTGCTGACAGAGGAAAAGAATGAGTTGCTGCTCGCTGGAACCGCTTCACTGCGCCCGATCTCACATCAGAGATCCATCACTGACGCACGCTGCTAGCTCCCCGAAAAGGCGTGTTACCCTTCTTATTCCCTGGAAAGCAGTACCAGTCTATTGTGTGACCTAGACCACATCCTTCGGGGGTGGGGGCAGTATAGCGATCTTGTGCACAGTTTTAAATCAGCAAGCCGGACTACACGACCAAAGGCGAATAGCCCAATAAACAAAACGGACGTCCAGTGACGTCCGCTTTTAATCAATCGTTCGGCAAAGCTCAGTGCATGCTAAGGGGCGATCACCAGCAGATCTTGCACGGTTTCCTGCTCCGCCACGACCGTCACATCCACATAATGCTGATAGATAGCGAAGTCGGTTTCATGGCTCTCAGGTTGATCCAGCCCCGCCAAACAGCTGTAGCCGATGCTGTAACTGCCCTCACCCACAAAGCCAAACTGATACTGATCGTCCTCGCCCACCGTGGCCACCGCGGCCGGCTCCACCAAGGGGCTGCCTGAAGGGTAGCTGGCGCTGCCGATCACATCCCCCATGCCGGTACGATCGAGCGAGCCCACATACAGGTACGCGGCATGGACGATCGGATCGGTGGCAGAGAGATCGTTGATACAGGCGCTGGCCTGAGCCTCAGGCAAGGCGCCGCTGATACTGCCGGCCGCCGCCGTATTCAGCAGGGTCACGGAGTTGGGTTTAATGAACATACCCGCCTGCCCCACCGGATCCACCAGACCTTTATGCAGATCAAACTCCGCGACGAAGTTATTGATCCCGGTATTGATGGTCAGCAATCGATCGCCCTCGGCCAACTTCAACCGACCCGCCGCAGAGGTATCCGGCTTGGTGCCAAAGCAACTGCCTTTGGCATTCACCTGCAACGGCACAGTGCCATCTGGGGTTGTCACGTAGGACAGATCGGCATTGCCCACCTCGCCGTCCAGGGCATAGAGGCACATGCGGTAATCGCCCACCGGCAACTCGAGATCCGTCACCAATGGATGCACGGTCGTGCCGGGATTTTTCAACAGATCCACCCGCTCGGGCGCCCCGTTTTCTGCGGCGAAGTCGATCACGATCGGATCGCCGCCGCTCTCGGGGATCAGCACCACATGATTAAACACCAGCACCACTTCACTGGCCTCCTGAACCGGCGCATCGGATACGCCAAAGTTCAACCGCCCGGTCTGCTCAGCATCATTGCCGTCGCTGCCACAGCCGCCCAGTCCCGCCAATAAGATCGTCGCCATCAATGGGTAACACGTTCTCATCTACACTCCCTATCGAGATCAATTGTTCTGATCACATCGCAGTTGAGTGTAGAACACGGTCAATACCTTGCAGATCTTCCGACAAACGCCAAAGCAAGCCAAACCGCATGCACTCACACAGTAAACGTTCTCGCGCCCCCCTTCGACTGCAGCGCCGCAGCATGACCCCTACTCCAACATCAACTCAGATTGCGCCGGCAGCGCCACATCACGATACGCTTGCAACCGAATACAGCACTGCTCAGCACTCATGGGCTTAGCAAAATAGTAGCCCTGCGCCAGATGGCAGCCATTGGCTTGTAGGTAGGTTAGCTGCTCACGGCTCTCCACCCCCTCCGCCACCACCTCGAGTTGCAGGTTACGCCCCAGATCAATGATGGTACGGACGATCGCCGCCTCCGGCCCCGTAGACGACAAGCCCTGAATAAAACGCCGATCGATCTTAAGCTGATCGACCGCAAACTGACTGAGGTAGGCCAAACTGGAGTAACCGGTACCAAAATCATCAATAGCCACCGACACGCCCAGCTCACGCAACGCTTGCAGCTGGCGGCGCGCCAGGCTGATCTGGCGCATCAACACCCGCTCGGTGATCTCCAGACACAACTGCTGTGGTGCCAGGCCGGAGCCGCGCAGCGTGGCGGCCACATACTCGACAAAATCCGCTTGGCGAAAATGACGAGCGGAAACATTGACCGCTAAGGTAAACCGCCGCCCCAGCCCCCAGCGCGCAAACTGCTCGCACGCCCGCTTCAGCGCCCACCGATCCAACTCAAGGATAAAGCCATTGGCTTCGGCCAAGGCGATAAACTGCTCCGGCACCATCTGCTGTTGTGCCTGAGGCTCGTTGCAACGCAACAAGGCCTCGGCGCCGATGGGCTGCTGCTGCTCGATGTCATACACCAGCTGATACACCATCTGTAATCGATCATGGTGCAGCGCTTGACGCACAATGTGCTCGTTCTCCAATTGATAGGTCGCCTGCGCATCACGCTGATGCGAGTAAAAGCTGCACTGGCCGCGCCCCGCTTCCTTGGCTTGATACATCGCCAGATCCGCGTGCTTGATCAGCCCATCGGGCCGCTGGGCATCCTGAGGGGCACAGGCGATCCCGATGCTGGTCGAGAGATAAAACACCTGCCCTTGCAACTCAAACGGCTCCGCGATCGCCGCCAGCAGGCGCTGCGCCAAGGCCGATAATGCACTGCGCTGCGAATAGTGTGGGATCAGGATCAGGAACTCATCGCCACCAAATCGACCCAGGATCTCCGACTCCCCCAACGCTTCGCGCAGACGATTGGCCGTCTCGATCAGCAAGGTATCCCCCATCGGGTGGCCGTAGGTGTCATTGATGTGCTTAAAGCGATCCAGATCCAGGAACATCAAGGCGACCGGCTCACCCAGCAAACGATTCTCCTCCAGACGCTGCTGTAACTGCTGGGTAAAGTGGCTGCGGTTGGCCAGCCCGGTGAGGGGATCAAAATTAGCCAGTTGGGCCAAGGCCAACTCAGCCTGCTTGCGTGATGAAATATCGGAGAACAACAATACCCAGCGACGCACGCCATCTTGCTGTATCACACTAACGTTCAACAGCGCTGGAAAGCGCTTGCCCGCGCGACCCCGCAGCGTGATCTCCCCCTGCCAGTCCTGCTCGAGTTGCGCCAACTGCGCCAGCGCCATTGGCTGCTCCGGCAACCAAAACTGACTAAAATTGCTCCCCCGTAACGCCGCCAGCGGCAGCGCCAGCATGGAAGCCGCCGCCGGATTACACACATCCACCCGCCATCCGCCATCCAGGATCACCCCGCCCTCTGCCGCATGTTCAAACGCCAGCGCATACAGGGAATGCTCCTGCTCTAAGCGCCGCGAATCGGTGATGTCGGTGTAGATCCCGGTCATCTTCAGCGCCCGGCCGCTGTGATCGCGCACGACCGCCTGCCCAGTCGCCCACAGCCAACGCCAACGTCCCCGGTGATCGGCCTGACGGAAGCGCGCCTCGTAACGATCCGAATGGCCCATCACGTGATCGCGCCACAGCTTGCGCACACGCAGCCGATCATCCGGATGGATCGACAGGGCATCGAGATCCAATGAGGTGCGCATGCCATCCGCGCTAAATAGGCATTGCCTATCCCGCAACTGCAGTTGATTGCTGCTGGCTCCCCACTCCCACGTGTCGGCCCGACTCGCGCTCAGCGCCAGCTTCAGCTTGCGCTGGCTCTGATCCAACTGCTGCAGCGCCTGCAACCGCACCCGACGGCGCCGTAGCAAGGCGCGCAACAGCCACAACAGCGCCAGCGGGATCAGCGCCAACCCCGCCCAATGCACCGGCCGCAACTGCCACCAATGCGCCGCCACGGTAAAATGAACCCGACTCGGCAAGTCATACCGAACCCCCTGCTTGGCGCCATACAGCTCCAGCACATACGCGCCATACGGCAAAGGGCTCAGCATCAGTTGGCCCGGATGAGAAAAGGCCACAGGCTCGCCAGCCACCCCATCGTGGATCAGGCGGTAGCGGAACGGCTTCGGGGTCGGATCCAGCAAGCGGTTGCTGGCAAACTGGAGGCTGATCAAGCGATGATCCGCCGGCACCGTCAGCGCTTCCGCCTCCGGCCGCAAGGCCAGGATAGTGCGGCCATCGTCCAGATGAACATTGAGCGATTCGACGATCGGCCGTTCCCCCCGCCCCACCACTGACATCCGATCCGGATCTAGGATCGTCATGCCGCGCACGCTGCCCACCATCAAGCCTAGGTGTGGATCGGCAAACAACGCGCCCTCATTAAAGTCCGTGATCCCCAGACCATCGTATTGATCCAAGCCGATCACCTCGTCCAACACGGGATCGATCTCATACAGATACGTGTCGCACCCCAGGATCACCTTGCTCTGCCACGGCACGGCAAAGTTCGGGTTGTCACACTGGATCCCCCAATGGCTGCCGATGGGCAGCAGATCCTGCCAGCGACTGTCGTATTGCCAGATCCCACGGCCAAAGCTGCCAAACCAGATCCGCTGGGACGACAGGGGCAGGATCATGCTGATCTCATGGCTGCGCTCCGACTCCGGCAGCAGCGCTAACAGCGAATGGTACTGATCATCTTCATCGAGATAACCCCAGATGTCTTGCCCGCCGAGCCACAACACCCCATCGCCATCGCGCACCACATTGCGCAGACCGCTGACCAGTTGATCCGCCAGCGACAGAGGCTCCAGCCGCTGCTGCCCGGGCCACCAACGGTACGCGTACAGATCGGTGAGCAGCCAAACCGATGCGCCATCAGCCACCAACTGCCAGATCCGGCGATCCCGCATTGCCAACTCACCGGCGGGATCCAGCCTTTCCACCGATTTATCCACCCGATCGAGCCGGTATAACCCATCCGAGCTGCCGATCAACAGATCCCGCTCACCGTGCGCCAACAACGCCCATACCGAGCCGGTCTCCGACAACCCCGGCAGGGTTAACAAACGGTGGGTGCCGAGTGCGCGATCAAACCATTGGATCCCACCGTCCGTACCCAGATAGAGCTCGTCGCCTTCGGCAAAGATCGACCACACCGTATCATTGCTCATAGCCGGGTAGCGCTGGCGGCCAAAGCGATCGAGTACAAACTCCGCCGCGGGTCGGTAGCCCAGCACCCCCTCATAATCGCTCAGCAACCAGAGTCGCCCGCGGCCATCCAGATGCAGCTTCCCCACCAGCTCGGTACGAAACTCCGCTTGCCACGGCTGCTCAACCCGTTCCGGCTCAGCGGCCTGCGCCGGCCAGAACCAGAGCTGGCCCCGACTGAGCAACCAGCGATCGCCGTAGCCGTTGATCGCCAGATCCCACACCAGCTGATCCCAGATCGGCTCTGGCTCCACCTTCTGCCCCAGCAGATCCAGCGCAAACAACCCACCAGTCGAGGCCAACAAGGCTCGCTCGGGCAGATCCTCCGCGATGCTGTACAGCTCCCCCCGCTCCGGCTGCCACAGATCCCGCTGCAACACCTGCCCTTGCGCATCGAGCTGCCATAACTGGTATTGCCCCATCAGCCACAACGTCCCGTTGTCTTGCACCCACACCCGTTTCCAGCGCATCTGCGCCGGCAGGGTATTCAATAGGGTGAGTTCGCTGAGGGAGCCATCCAAGGTAAACAGCTGGCCCTGGCCGCTGACGAACCAGATCTGACCATGCCGATCCTGAAAAAAGTGGCGGGTTGAGATCGGATCGCTCAGGGCCGGCAGGCGCTCGGCAAGCAACTCCATCCGATTTTCCGCGATGTGATACACCGCCAGTTGCTGAGCGGTGCTGATCAACAGACGATGATCCCGCAGCGGCAACAGCGCTAGGATCACCGGATTGGGCAGCAGCCGCTGATCCTCCTGCAGATCGATGCGCCGGATCAGGCGATCGCTGATCCGATAGAGGCCATCCTCGGTGCCGACCCACAGCAGACCATCGGGATCCTCCGCAGCCGCGGTCATGGTCTGATTTAGCAAACCCTGCTCACTGCCAAAGACCCGGTAGACATCGGCGTACGCCATGGCACTGCTCAGCCACAACAAAGCTAACAGGAATCTGATCACGTCAATCCGTTGTACGTTAAGTCCTTTTTGCTTACGTTACGCGAATTTAGGTCAATTTTCATCCATCAAAAAGGCGATCCGAAGATCGCCTTTTCATCCCATCAGTACGCAGATAGGTTTAGCGTTTTTTCTTGGCTTTGGGGTTGGGCAGATCGGTGATGCTGCCCTCATACACCTCGGCCGCCAACCCGATCGACTCATGCAAGGTCGGGTGCGCATGCACGGTCAGGGCCAGATCTTCCGCATCACAGCCCATCTCGATCGCCAGGCCGATCTCACCCAGCAGCTCACCGCCGTTGGTGCCGACCACGGCCCCCCCGATCACCCGGTTGCTGTCCTTATCGAAGATCAGCTTGGTCATGCCATCCGAGCAATCCGAGGCGATCGCACGGCCGCTGGCCGCCCAGGGGAAGGTCGCCGTTTCATAATTAACGCCCTGCGCCTTGGCTTCCTTCTCCGTCAGGCCCACCCAGGACACCTCGGGATCGGTATAGGCGATAGACGGGATCACCTTAGGATCGAAGTAATGCTTCTTGCCCGCGATCACCTCAGCCGCCACATGGCCCTCGTGCACCCCTTTGTGCGCCAGCATTGGCTGACCGACGATATCGCCAATGGCGTAGATATGGGCCACATTGGTGCGCATCTGCTTGTCGGTTTGGATAAAGCCGCGCTCATCCACCGCTACCCCAGCATTCTCCGCCGCCAGCAGCTTGCCATTGGGGGCTCGGCCGATCGCCACCAGCACCGCATCGTATCGCTGCGGCTCAGCCGGGGCTTTCTTGCCTTCCATGGCGACGTAGATCCCGTCCTCCTTGGCCTCGACCGCAGTCACCTTGGTTTCCAACATAAAGTGGAAACGCTTGTTCATGCGGCGCACAAACGGCTTGACCACATCCTTATCGGCCGCGGGGATCACCTGATCCAGCATCTCCACCACCTCGACCTTGGAGCCCAGTGACTCATACACAGTGCCCATCTCCAGGCCGATGATCCCACCGCCCATGATCAGCAGACGCTCGGGGATCGACTTCAGCTCCAGCGCATCGGTGGAGTCCCAGATCCGCGGATCCTCATGGGGAATGAATGGCAGCTCGATGGGGCGGGAGCCCGCCGCGATGATGGCGTTATCAAATTTCACCGTGGTGATCTTGCCATCGTCAGCCACCACCTCAATGCTGTGCGCGCCGGTGAACTGGCCTTTGCCCTGCACGATCTTCACCTTACGCATCTTGGCCATGCCACCGAGCCCACCGGTCAGCTGACCGATCACGCCCTCTTTGTAGCTGCGGATCTTATCCAGATCGATCTCAGGCGCACCGAAGCTGATCCCATGGCTGGAGACCATCTTGGCTTCCTCGATCACCTTCGACATATGCAGCAACGCCTTGGAAGGGATACAACCGACGTTGAGACAGACCCCACCTAGGGTGTTGTAACGTTCGATGATGATGGTTTCCAGGCCAAGATCGGCAGCGCGAAACGCTGCGGAGTAGCCTGCCGGGCCTGCGCCGAGTACGACGACCTGAGTCTTGATCTCGTTGCTCATGTTATTCCTCTGATTATTCTGCATTCCTTTGGGGGCAACGGCATTGTACGCCCACCGGGAGGGAAACAGAAGGTGGATCACAAAGGATCCCCTTCCCGTGACTTACACCAGCCAAATCCACCACTTAACCCGCTCAAACCGACACGCTATCGCGCCGCTGCAGCCCAAGTGTCAGCCCGGCCTTACAGGGTTAACTTACGGATATCGCTCAGGTAGCCCGCCAGGATACTGCTGAAGCGCGCCCCATCGGCACCGTCGATCACCCGGTGATCGTACGACAGCGACAGTGGCAGCATCAGCCGAGGCTCAAACTCACTGCCATTCCAGACCGGCTTCATCTCCGACTTGGACACCCCGAGAATGGCCACCTCCGGCGCATTGACGATGGGGGTAAAGGCGGTGCCGCCGATCCCGCCCAGGCTGGAGATGGTGAAACAGCCACCCTGCATATCCGACGCCATCAGCTTACCGGCGCGGGCCTTCTGCGAGATCGCCATCAACTCTTGCGACAGCTGGTAGATCCCCTTCTTATCAACGTCCCGCACCACAGGCACCACCAAGCCATTGGGCGTATCCACCGCCACGCCCACATGGATGTACTTCTTCAGCACCACGCTCTGGCCATCCTCCGACAGCGACGCGCAGAATTGCGGCAGATCCGCCAGGGTCTTGGCCACGGCTTTGAGGATGAACACCAGCGGGGTGATCTTAAAGCCCAGCTCCTGCTTGGCGACCACCTGATTTTGCGCCTTACGGAACGCTTCCACCTCGGTGATATCCGCCTGATCAAACTGGGTCACGTGCGGGATCATCGCCCAGTTGCGCGCCAGATTGGCACCGGACAATTTCTTGATCTTCGATAACGGCTTCTCTTCGACGTCACCAAACTTACTGAAATCGACCTTGGGCCAGGGGATCAGATCCAGACCACCGCCCGCGCCGCCGACCGCCGCGCGACTGACCGCACCGGACTGCACCTGGGCCAGCGCCGCTTTGACGTAGCCCTCCACATCGACCTTCAGGATCCGCTGCTTGCGGCCCGTGCCCTTCACCCGAGACAGATCCACCCCCAGATCCCGCGCCATTCGGCGGATCAGCGGGGTCGCATAGGCATAAGCGCTGTTCTCAATAAACCCGGTCGCCGCTTCCGTGTGGGCCACGAGATCCGAATCCACCGGCACCGGATGCGGCATCTTGCCCACCGGCTCTGGCTCTGGCTCTGGCGCTGGTACCGGTGCTGCTGGCGCGGCCCCTTCGACCGCGAAACGCATGATCGCCGTGCCAGTCGAGACCGTATCGCCCACCGCCACGTCCACCGACTGCACCACCCCGGCGAACGGCGCTGGCACCTCCATCGAGGCCTTATCACCTTCGACGATCAGCAGCGATTGCTCCTCGCTCACCGAGTCGCCCACCGCCACCAGCAGCTCGGTGATCTCGACGTCATCGCCGCCGATGTCCGGCACCACCACCGTGGCCAGTTGAGCCTCACCCGACGCCGCCACGGACTGACTGGCAGCCGGCTCCGCCGCATCTGCTGCGCTGTCTTCTGCCGCGTCCGCCGCCTCAAACTCCATGATCAGCGCGCCGGTGGCGATCCGATCGCCGATCGCCACCCGGATCGCAGCAACCACACCGGCCTGACTGGCGGGCACCTCCATCGAGGCTTTATCGCCTTCGACGGTGATCAACGACTGCTCTTCCTCAACCCGATCGCCGACCGCAACCAGGATCTCCGTCACTTCAACTTCGTCGGCGCCAATATCCGGTACTTTGATTTCAATAGCCATGATGGTGCAATCCCTTACGCGTACAGTGGGTTGGTTTTATCCGCATCGATCCCGAACTTGGCCATCGCCTCGCTCACAACCGATCCTGTTATCTTGTCTTGCTTGGCCAGCTCCGCCAGGGCGGCGATCACCACATAATGGGCGTTCACCTCAAAATGGCGTCGCAGATTCGCCCGGCTGTCGGAGCGACCAAAGCCATCGGTGCCCAGCACCTTGTAGCTGATCGCGGGCACATAGGCGCGCACCTGCTCGGCGTAGTTCTTCATGTAATCGGTGGCGGCGATCGCCGGTGCGCCACCCAAGATCTGACTGATGTAAGGAGTGCGTGGCGCCTCGGTGGGATGCAACATATTCCAGCGCTCAACATCCTGGCCATCGCGGGTCAGCTCATTGAATGAGGTAACCGAGAACACCTGGGAGCCGATCCCGTAATCGTCGGACAGGATCTGCGCCGCCTGCAGCACCTGGGTCATGATGGTGCCCGAGGAGAGCAACTGCACCTGGCCCTGCTCACCCGGGTAGGTGCACAGCGGGTAGATCCCGCGGCGAATGCCCTCTTCCGCCCCTTCCGGCATCGCCGGCTGGGCGTAGTTTTCGTTCATTAGGGTCAGGTAATAGAACACGTTTTCCTGCGCCGGGCCGTACATCCGCTGGATCCCGTCCTGCATGATCACCGCCACCTCATAGGCGTAGGTGGGGTCATAGCTGATGCAGTTGGGTACCGTATTGGCCAGCACCAGGCTGTGGCCATCCTCGTGCTGCAACCCTTCGCCATTGAGGGTAGTGCGCCCGGCTGTTGCGCCAAGCAGGAAGCCGCGGGCCTGTTGATCCCCCGCCATCCAGGCCATGTCGCCCACCCGCTGGAAGCCGAACATCGAGTAATAGATATAGAAGGGGATCATCGGCAGATCGTTGGTGCTGTAAGAGGTGGCCGCCGCGACCCAAGAGCTCATCGCCCCCAGCTCGTTGATCCCCTCCTGCAGTACCTGACCCGAGGTCGACTCCTTGTAGTAGGACACCACATCCCGATCCTGCGGCGTGTAGTGCTGACCTTTGGGGTTGTAGATCCCGATCTGGCGGAACAGCCCCTCCATACCAAAGGTGCGGGCCTCATCGGCGATGATCGGCACCACGTTCTTGCCGATCCCCTTATCCTTGAGCAGCAGGTTCAAGGCGCGGACAAAGGCCATGGTGGTGGAGATCTCGCGCTTTTGCGCCTCCAGCAGGCCCTTAAAGCTGTCCAGCGTCGGCAGCGTCAATGGCTGGGTAAACTCCGGCAAACGCTGGGGCGTGTAGCCCAACAACGCTTCACGACGACTGTGCAGATAACGATACTCCGGCGAGTCTTGTGCCAGCGTCAGGTAAGGCAGCGCATTGACCTGTTCATCCGAGACCAGATCCGCCAGCCCCAGTCGATCCCGCAGCTGCACCACATGGGTCATGTCCATCTTCTTGACTTGGTGGGCGATGTTCTTGCCCTCCGCCGCTTCGCCCATGCCGTAACCCTTGACCGTCTTGGCCAGGATCACCGTCGGCTTGCCCTTGGTGCTTTTGGCGTTCATGTACGCCGCATACAGCTTGGAAGGCGAATGGCCACCGCGCTGCAGTGCGAAGATCTCATCGTCGGTCATGTCCGCCACCAAGGCCGCCGTCTCCGGGTAGCGACCGAAGAAGTGTTCGCGCACATAGGCGCCGTTCTTCGACTTATAGGTCTGGTAGTCGCCGTCCACGGTTTCGTTCATAAGCTGCAGCAGCTTGCCGGAGGTGTCTTTGGCCAGCAGCTTGTCCCAGCCGTTACCCCAGATCACCTTGACCACATTCCAGCCCGCGCCCTTAAACAACCCCTCCAGCTCCTGGATGATCTTGCCGTTGCCCATCACCGGGCCATCGAGCCGCTGCAGGTTACAGTTGATCAGGAAACACAGGTTATCCAAGCCTTCGCGCGCGGCAAAGGAGATGGCGCCGCGGGACTCCGGCTCATCCATCTCGCCGTCGCCCAGATAGGCATAGACCCGCTGATCCTTGGTGTCCTTCATGCCACGGCCATCCAGATACTTGAGGAAGCGCGCTTGATAGATGGCGCTGATCGGCCCCAGGCCCATGGAGACGGTGGGAAACTGCCAGAAAGTCGGCATCAGCTTGGGGTGCGGATAGGAGGAGATCCCCTCGCCATCCACCTCCTGGCGGAAGTTATCCAGTTGGGCCTCGCTCAGGCGACCTTCGAGGAAGGCGCGGGCGTAGATCCCCGGCGAGATATGGCCTTGGTAGTAGACCAGATCGCCGCCATCCTTGGCATTGGGGGCGCGGAACAGGTGGTTAAAGCCGACCTCATAGAACGCGGCGGCAGACTGATAGGAGGCCATATGACCGCCCAGATCCAGATCCTTCTTGGAGGCGCGCAGCACGATCATGATGGCGTTCCAGCGGATAATGGAGCGAATGCGCCGCTCCAGACTGATGTCGCCCGGATAGGCCGGCTCATGTTGTGGTGCAATAGTGTTGAGGTAGTTTGTGTTGATCCCGGTGGGGAGATCAACGCCATCGAGGCGGGCTTGTTCGATCATCTGTTCAAGCAGGAATTGGGCACGTTCAACGCCGTCCTCCTGCATGACGGAAGCCAGGGCTTCCAACCATTCCTTAGTTTCTTGCGTATCGACGTCGTGACCAATGGGGTTTGACATGACTTAGGACCTTTGTGCTTCTGGCCGCCTCGACAGCGACGCTAGTGATCTGAAACGGTCACAATTGATCGTTTCTCATTCGGCGAAGACTGCGCTGTTGGCGGCTGTCTTCACGGCGCACCTCCAGCGTCACTTCTTCGATGTAAGACAGGTGTTGGTTCGAGGCCGTGCGCGCCGCGTCGGGATCCCGCGCCAGGATCGCGGTGATCAAGGCCTCACGATGGATGTTCGCCGCCTCCGACGAGCCCTCGCGGCGATATAACTGCTCCAAGTTCTCCGCGACGTTGCGTTGCAGCAGGGGCGCCAGACTCAGCACCAGGTGCAGCATGGCGACGTTGTGTGACGCCTCTGCCACTGAGCAGTTGAACTCGACAATCGCCTTAGCTTCCGCCTCCGTGTTGCCCTGCACCTCTTTGATCTGCTCGATCTTACGGCGCATCGAGGCGTGATCCGCATCGGTACCGCGCAGCGCCGCGTAGTAGGCCATCATGCCCTCCGTCGCGTGACGGAACTCGAGCAGGTCATACTGGGACTCGGGGTTGTTCGCCAACAGCTCAACCAGGGGATCCGACAGGCTGTTCCACAGCTGCTGCTTCACATAGGTACCGCCGCCCTGCCGGCGGGTCAGTACCCCCTTGGCTTCCAGCTTCTGAATGGCCTCACGCAACGACGGGCGCGAGACCTCAAACTGAACAGCCAGCTCCCGCTCCGGCGGAAGCTTCTGTCCCGGCTTCAGGCTGCCTTCGAGCACCATCTTTTCTAACTCTTTGACAATGACATCGGACAGCTTGGGCTGACTAATTCTGCGGTAAGCCATAGGGCATTCTTTCCAATATGTTAACGAATAGTGTTAATTGGTATGACCATTGAAAACCTGCCACGAAATGTAGCAGACCTCACATCACCGGATCAACCACCTTGACCACCGTCACATTTATTTATTTAGCGTGAACAGTGGCATTGCCTGATTATGGCAGGTATTTGACGTGATGGTCAGACCAATATGATTAGGGGTGGGCTGAGCCTAAGTTAGGATCGTACTAGGCCAAGACTCCCAAGATGGTCAAAATAGAAACCACGATAAGGAGCAAGATAAGGTTACGTTTAGCCAGTTGCAGCAGCGCCATGGTTGACTGCACACACACCGGCTCCTGCTCCGCATTGGCCGGCAACTCCTCCGCCGCCAGCGCCACCTGGGTGATCACACTGCGCGCCGGCACAAAAGGATCCAGGATCAGCGGGATCAACACCGTCATGGCGCGGGAGAAGTGGCCGGACAGGGCGAAGCCAAGCGCAACGATGCGACAGGGCAACCAATCGAGCAGGTGCAGCAGCGGGCCGATCAGTGGCCGCTTCAGCTGCTGCTGGGCAAAGTGATCGTGATACGCACGCACGGTGCAGTAAAACAGCGCCACCGCCGGCCCCAGCGCGACGAAGTAGAGGGTCACGGCGGCGTAATAGCGGTAGTTCAACCAGGCCGCGATCTGGCCCATATGCACGCCGATAGACAACTCGGATCGATCCTCCGTGCTCTGGCCGCAATCGAGTTGCTCGACATAGTGATAGCAGGCCTGGGTATCGCCACGGCAAGCCGCCACCAGATACTGGCGAAAGCGTTCGCGCAGCGGATTGTGGCCAAACAGCAGCAGACCGATGCCGATCCACACCGCCAGATGCCACACACCAAACCAGGTGCCGATCACGCCTTGGATCACCCAATGCACGCCGAGGGCGGGCAGCAACAGGGCCACCAGCATATAAGGCCACTGTTTCAGCTTTTGTTCATCAAACAACACCTCGCGGTAGCGTGCAAACACGGGTTCAAACTGTAACCGGTCGCCCAACAAACGGGCCCGCTCAATAAAGAGTACCAGCAACAAAGAAAACAGGGCCATATCAATCGTCCATTAATCTGAAGAAATGGTCCCAGTCAAACGCCGGGCCAGGATCGGTTTTACGCGTCGGCGCGATATCGCAGTGGCCAGTGATCCGCGTGCGTGTGATCAAAGGATACTGTCTCATCAGGGCCTGCGTCACCCCAACAAGTGCCTGATACTGCGCATTTTCATACGGGATGTGATCGCAACCTTCCAACTCGATGCCGATCGAATAATCGTTGCAGCTGGAACGCCCGTCGAACGCGCTTACCCCCGCATGCCAGGCCCGTCGATCAAACGGCACAAACTGAATGATCTGGCCATCCCGGCGGATCAACAGGTGCGCCGACACCGCCAAGCCCTGCACCTCACGCAGCGCCGGCGTGTCCGGCTGCACGCACCCCAGAAACAGCTGCTGAATATAGGGCGCGCCAAACAGCCCCGGCGGCAGGGTAATATTGTGGATCACCAATAGGCTGATCGCCGTGCCCTGCGGCCGCGGCCCCTGAAAGGGCGAGAAACAGTGCTGAGCCGAGCGCAGCCAGCGCCCCTGCGGCTCCAGCTGCGGTTGGCAAAATTCGCCCTGCGCCATGGTAATTCCCTCACTTGTTGCAAATAATAAAGCCTACTACAAGCCTCAACCCGTAGCCTGCCCACCGGGCACGCGCAACGCGCCAAGCGCCCACGACCATAACAGGAACCGCATGACGCCATCACCCCGAAGCGGCCAAGGTACCGGCAAAATCATGTTTATGTTGGCCTGGATCGCCCTCGCCAGCCTGCTCTACCTCTATTTTGACCGTCAGCTCAGTCAGCGCCACAACCCCAATCAACAGGTGCAGGGTCAGATCAACCAAGGGATCGTCGAGATCCAGCTGCAGCGCAACCGCCAAGGCCACTATGTCACCAGCGCGCTGATCAACGGCCAGGAGGTGGTGATGCTGGTCGACACCGGCGCCACCGAGATCTCCATCCCCGCCCGCGTCGCCGACCGCCTCGGCCTGGCCCGCGGCCACCGTTTTCCGGTCAACACCGCCAACGGCAGCATCGATGTCTATCAAACTCGGATCGACACCCTCTCCATTGGCGTGCTAACCCTGTATGATCTGTCTGCCAACATAAACCCCGGCCTGGACAGCAACACCATCCTGTTGGGCATGAATGCCCTGAAAGATCTGGAGTTGATCCAGCGCGGGGACACCCTGACCCTGAGAACGTATTAGGTTGAAACACCATGCTGCAAAACGATATCCGTCTGGCGGTTGCCGCCGCCCTTGAAGAAGATCTCGGTGGAGCGAGCCCGGCAACGGGCGATATCACCGCCCAATTGATCCCGGCCGATCGCTACGCCGAAGCCACGGTGATCACCCGCGAAGACGGGGTATTCTGCGGCAAAGCCTGGGTCGAGCAGGTGTTCAACCAGCTCGGCGGCGAAGTGGCCCTGAAGTGGCACGTCGATGACGGCGATCTGGTGGTGGCCAACCAAACCCTGCTTGAGCTGGCCGGCCCCGCCCGCCTGCTGCTGACCGGCGAGCGCACCGCGCTTAATTTCGTCCAGACCCTGTCCGGCGTCGCCAGCCTGACCCAGCAATACGTCGCCCACATCGAAGCCACCGGCTGCCGGCTGCTCGACACCCGCAAGACCGTGCCCGGACTGCGCACCGCGCAGAAGTACGCCGTCACCTGTGGCGGCGGCAAGAACCACCGCATCGGCCTGTACGATGCGTTTCTGATCAAGGAAAACCACATCGCCGCCTGTGGCGGCATCGACGCCGCCGTCAAGGCGGCCCAGGCGCTCAAGCCCGACGCCCCGGTTGAAGTCGAAGTCGAGAGTCTGGATGAACTGGCCCAAGCGCTGGAAGCGGGCGCCGACATCATCATGCTGGATAACTTCGACACCACCATGATGCTGGACGCGGTTAAGCTGCGCGATCAGCTGCGCGCCGCCACCAAGCTCGAGGTGTCCGGCAACGTCACCCTGGCCACCATCGGCGACTTCGCCCGCACCGGCGTCGACTTTATCTCGGTCGGCGCCCTGACCAAGCACGTGCGCGCGCTGGATCTCTCCATGCGTTTTCGCGCCTAACCGCCGCTAAACCGCGCTTAAGCCACATTCGAGCCGGAGTGCAGCGCCCAGCCGCAGCACTCCGGCTATTTTGCCCGCTCTGAAAACCCTGCCTAAATCACGCCCGCCCCCGCCTGCCAACATCAGCGCATGCGCGACCGCGGCGCCGCTCACAAACAAAATTCGCGACCCCACCCAAAACCCGCATTCACCGCCATTTATCTCGCCCCGGCACCAGCCGCCGCCAGCTATCCCAAACATTCCGCCTTTTTCACTATCTTTATCCCCAAGTCATCGCAATCAGGTCCGAAATTGCGCCCCCGCCCCATACCAACGGCGTTGATAAAACAACCATTTGTTGATTTACTGTGAACAACCTCGCTTGCGCACTGGTCTCACTCATCTAGATTTAGAGGGGTGATGGGTCATCGAACGCAGCTTGATGCGCATCACCGCAGCGAGGGTTTAACGGATTATTTACGTACGATGGCGACTTTGGAGAGATGGACCATGAAACGGACACACCAGCAACAGCAAGGCTTTACCTTAATCGAACTGATGATCGTGGTGGCGATCATTGGGATCTTGGCGGCGATCGCACTGCCTGCGTATCAAAATTACACTAAGAAAGCCAAAATGACTGAACTAGTGACGGCAACCGGTACCATGAAAACCGCATATGAAGTTTGCGTTCAAGTTAATGGCGGCACAACAAATTGTACCACCGCAAAAGGTAGCGGCTTAGCTGACACGACATCAAGTGGTGGTGCAATAGACATCAAATTAACAAGTGGAAATTCAAGCGCCCCCAAAATCACAGCTAGTTTAAATACTGCCCTCGGCCCCCTAGCTTCAGGAGTAGCATATGTATTGACAGGAAGCGTTGCATCTGCCGGTACGGTTACTTGGACAGGCTCATGTACTAATGCAGACGATTTCTGTCCAGCTAACTAATAATGGTTGCTTAGCCACTTACGCGAATCTGAAACCTTTCGTTCTCGCTGTGGCTTTAGCAAACCCAATGAGCTTATCTTGACTCAATTTAGCGGTAGTTTTGGCCTTCCCTACATGGATATCTCCTGGTTGGAGATATCCTCTTTGCCCGATGAGCTGAAAAACAAGAAGCTGATAGACAAGCACCGCTGCCTGCCGCTGGCCAAACGCAACAACCGGCTTATTCTCGCCACCGCAGATCCCAACAATGTATTGGCCCTAGAGGAGTTCCAGTTCAATCTGGGCCTGCACGTCGAGCCCATTATTGTGGTGCAGGAGGCGCTGGATCGGATCATCGATCAAGTGTTGGAGGACGATCTCGATCAACTGGAGATCAGCGAAGACGACGAGCAGCGCCTGGCAGGCATTGAGGCGGAAGACACCGACAAACATCTGGATGACAACGCCGCCAAGGGCGCCGACGACGCCCCCATCGTGGTGTTCATCAACAAATTAATGACCGAGGCGATCCGCAAGGGCGCCTCAGACTTGCACTTCGAGCCCTATGAAGATCACTTCCGGGTGCGCTTTCGCATCGATGGCATGCTCTCCACCATCACCCAGCCGCCGCAGGGGCTGGGGCCGCGCATTGCCGCCCGCATCAAGGTGATGGCCAAGCTTAATATTGCCGAGCGCCGCCTGCCGCAGGATGGCCGCATCAAGCTGCGGGTCGGCAGCAAAAAGCTGGTGGATTTTCGCGTCTCGGTGCTGCCCACCCTGTTCGGTGAGAAGGTGGTGATGCGGATCCTCGATTCCTCCGCCGCCAGCCTCAACATCGATATCCTCGGCTTCACGGATGAGCAGAAACAGCTGTATCAGGCCAACCTGCAGCGACCGCAGGGGATGATCCTGGTCACCGGCCCCACCGGCTCCGGCAAGACCGTCTCACTCTACACCGGCCTCAATATCCTCAACACCGAGGAGCGCAATATCTCCACCGCGGAGGATCCGGTCGAGATCAACCTGCCGGGGATCAACCAAGTGCAGATCAACCCCAAGGCGGGGCTGACCTTCGCCGGCGCGCTGCGCTCCTTCCTACGGCAGGATCCCGACATCGTTATGGTGGGGGAGATCCGCGATCTGGAAACCGCCGAGATCGCCGTCAAGGCGGCGCAAACCGGCCATATGGTGATGAGCACCCTGCACACCAACTCATCGCCAGAAACCCTGACCCGCCTGCTCAATATGGGCGTGCCGGCCTACAACATCGCCAGCTCGGTCAGCCTGATCATCGCCCAGCGCCTAGCCCGCAAGCTCTGCCCCAAATGCCGCCAGCCCGAGTCCATTCCGCGCGCAGAGATGCTGCGAGAGGGCTTTAGCGAGCAACAGATCGACAGCGGTTTTGCCAGCTTTAAGCCGGCAGGCTGCGAACATTGCACCAACGGCTACAAGGGCCGGGTTGGCCTGTATGAGATGCTGACCATGACCACCGAGATGGCGGCGCTGATCATGGCCGGCGGCAGCGCGCTGGATCTGGCCGAGCAGGCCCGCAAGGATGGCATGCGCAGTCTACGCCAGTCCGGTCTCAACAAGGTGGTGGAGGGGATCACCTCGCTGGCCGAGATCAACCGGGTGACCAGCCACTGAGCACACACTGAGCGCGCCCGAACCCTGAGCCCAAAACGGAATTTGTCATTATGGCCACCGCATTCAAAGCCCGCAGCAGCGCCGATGAGCGCCAACGCAAAAAATCCCGCCTCCAGAAGCCAACCAAGGCCGAGGTGGTGGATTTTAACTGGCAAGGTCGCAACCAGAAGGGCGACAAGATCAGCGGCGAGCTGCGTGGCGCCAGCGCCATGGCGATCAAGGCCCTGCTGCGCAAGCAGGGGGTGACCCCCACCAAGGTGGTGAAGAAACCCAAGCCACTATTCGCCCGAAAAGCTAAGATCCGCCCCGCCGATATCGCGGTGATCACCCGTCAGATCGCCACCATGCTATTAGCGGGCGTGCCGCTGGTCACCGCACTGGAGATGATCGCCAACGGCCATGAGAATGCGGCGATGCGCAAGCTGCTCGGCGAGATCCTCGAGGAGATCCAATCCGGCACCCCGGTCAATCAGGCGCTGCGACCGCATCGACTCTACTTCGATGAACTGTATTGCGATCTGGTCGCCGCTGGCGAACAGTCCGGCACGTTGGATCAGGTGTTTGACCGCATTGCCACCTACCGCGAGAAATCCGAGGCGCTCAAATCCAAGATCAAAAAGGCGATGTTCTACCCCGCCGCGGTGGTGACCGTGGCGATCGGCGTGACCCTGCTGCTGCTGCTGTTTGTGGTGCCTCAGTTCGAGGCGATCTTCAGCGATTTCGGCGCCGACCTGCCGCTGTTCACCCAGTTTGTGGTCAACCTGTCGCGCTTTGTCCAATCCAGCTGGTACTACTTCTTCGGCGTCGCCACCCTCTTGGTCTGGGCCTTCACCCGCGCCCATCGCAACTCGCAGCAGGTTCGCGATAAGGTCGACGCCGCCATCCTCAAGCTGCCGGTGATCAGCCCCATCCTGCACAAGGGCGCCATGGCCAAGTTTTCCCGCACCCTCGCCACCACCTTCGCCGCCGGGGTGCCACTGGTGGAGGGGCTGGACGCCTCCGCTGGCGCGTCCGGCAACGCGGTGTACCGGCACGGGATCCTCAAGATCAAACAGGAGGTGATCTCCGGCCTGCAGATGAACGTGGCGATGCGCACCGTTAACCTGTTTCCGGATATGCTGATCCAGATGGTGATGATCGGCGAGGAGTCCGGCTCACTGGATGACATGCTCAACAAGGTCGCCAACATCTATGAAATGGAGGTGGATGACGCCGTCGACGGCCTCTCCACCTTGATCGAGCCGATGCTGATGGTGGTGCTGGGCACCTTAGTGGGCGGCTTAGTGGTCGCAATGTACCTGCCCATCTTCCAATTGGGTAACGTGGTCGGCTAGGATCGGGCTATCACTTTTATTTAACGGCGATTTTCATGGCTGTGTGGTTTGAATTGTTTGCGCTGTACTCAGGATTGTTTCCTCTGTTGGTCGGCTGTACCGGCCTGATCGTCGGCAGCTTCCTTAATGTGGTGATCCACCGACTCCCCATCATGATGGAGCGCGAGTGGCGCGCCGAGTGGCAAGACGCCTGCGCCGAGGCCTACCCGGGCAGCAGCCCACAACCCTCGCCGTTGGATGCCTTGCCCGAGCGCTACAACCTGCTGGCGCCGGGCAGCGCCTGCCCGCAATGCCAAACCCCCATCCCGGCCTGGCGCAATATCCCGCTGCTAAGCTTTGCCCTGCAGCGCGGCCAATGCCACCAGTGTCAGGCCAAGATCTCGCTGCGCTACCCCTTCGTCGAGCTGGGCACCGGCCTGCTCAGTCTGCTGCTGGCGCTGCATCTGGGGCCAACCGGCCAGTTTCTCGCCGCCTGGTTGCTGCTGTTTGGCCTGATCGCCCTGACCGGGATCGACTTAGATACCATGCTGCTGCCAGATCAGATCACCCTGCCGCTGCTCTGGCTCGGCCTGTTGCTCAATATCGACGGCCTGTTTGTGTCGCTCAGCGATGCGGTGCTCGGTGCGGCGATCGGCTATCTGTCGCTGTGGACCCTGTTCCAACTGTTTAAGCTGCTCACCGGCAAGGAGGGCATGGGCTACGGCGACTTCAAGCTGCTGGCGCTGTTTGGCGCCTGGTTTGGCTGGCAAGCGCTGCTGCCCACCATACTGATCGCCTCCTTCGGCGGTGCCATTGTCGGCCTCTTGATGATGGCCAGCGGTCGGCTCAAGCAGGGGAACCCCATGCCGTTTGGCCCCTGGATCGCCCTGGGCGGCGTGATCTACCTGCTGTGGGGAACCCAACTGGTGAGCTGGTACCTGAACACTATGCTCGGAGGTATCGCATGAGTGACTTTATCGTCGGCCTGACCGGGGGGATCGGCTCAGGCAAAACCCAGGTGAGCGATCGCTTCGCCGCCAAAGGGATCGCGGTGATCGATACCGATCTGCTTGCCCGTGAGGTAGTGGCCAAAGGCACGGCGGGGCTGGCCGCCATTGTCGACAAACTCGGCCCGGAGATCCTGCAGCCAGACGGCGAGCTGGATCGAGCCAAGCTGCGCACGCGGATCTTCAGCGATGAATCGCTGCGCCAGTGGCTCAATGCGTTAACCCACCCGCTGATCCGCGAGCAGATGGTGCTGCAGTGCGCGCAGGCACAGTCGCCCTACGCCGTGTTAGTGGTTCCCTTACTGGTGGAAAGCGCATTACACTCACAGATGGATCGCATCTTGGTGGTGGATGTGCCGGAGTCGGTACAGATCGCCCGCACCTGTCAACGCGACAGCAACGACGAGGCCCTGGTACGCAGCATCCTCAAACGTCAGGCCAGTCGCCAACAACGCTTGGCGATCGCCGATGATGTGATCGACAACAGCGGGACCCTGGCGCAACTGGATCAACAGCTCGACCGCTTGCATCAGTCCTATCTCAGGCAGGCAGAGGATCGTCATGTGGCTGGTATTTGAACAACCCCTGAATGAGAAGATCCGCAACTATCTGCGGATCGAGTCCGTATGTGCCCAACTGGATGCGCACCAGGGCTTTCCTTACCCCGGCAGCGAATTGGCGTTCTTCCGCTCGCTGTTTGAGCTGGCGGAGCTGCTCGAGCGCGCCGATCTGCGCACCGATGTCGGTAAAGATCTGGAGCGCCAGCGCCAACAGTTGCAGCTGTGGCGGCCCCTGCCCGATGTCGATCAGCAACAGCTGGACGCGTTTGAGCACCAGTTGGATAGCCTGCAACAGCAGCTGCAGCAGATGACACGGCCAACCCAGCTGATAAAATCCGATCGTTTTTTGGCGGCGCTGCGTCAACGTCTGACCATACCCGGCGGCTACGGCAGCTTTGATCTGCCGCAACTGCACTTCTGGCTCGCCAGCGAGCCCGCCAGCAAGACCCAGCAAGCCCAGCGCTGGCGACAACGTTTGACCCCGATCACCGAGGCGGTCGCCCTGTTGCTTAACATGCTGCGGGAGACCGGTCGCTGGCAGGAGCAGATCGCCATGGGCGGCAGCTATCAGGCCAGCTCAGAGCAAGAGCTGGATCTGCTGCGGGTCAAGCTGAAACAAACCTACGGGGTGTACCCCACCATCAGCGCGCATCGCAGCCGCTTTACCATCCATCTAATCAATAACGAAACGGGCAAGGCCGATAACCGCAACCTGCCCCTGCATTTGTGTCTGTCCATGGAGAATCGATGACCCTGAAAGTCCAATGCCCCACCTGCCAAGCCGAAGTCAGCTGGGATAAAGACCACCCCTTCAAACCCTTTTGCAGCGAGCGCTGCAAGCTGATCGATCTGGGCGAGTGGGCCGAAGAGCGCCATGCCATCAAGGGTAAGGTCGAACTGCCGGACGAGTTTGATATCAGCGAACCGGATTTCTTTTTAGACGACACGGAAGAGTAACCCCATGGCCAAGGATGGCAGACTCACCCAAGCGTATCTGGCCGCACTGGCGCTGCTTTGGCTGCTGGCGATGCACTACTATCAGCCCAACGGCGGCGGTGCTGGCCTGGCCTTGGCGTTTAACAGCACCAGTTGGATCGCCATCAGTCTGATCCTCGCGGTTGGCCTGTGGCAACTGCAACAGCAACAAACCCTGCACTACACCCGCACCGATCTCGCCCTGCTCGCCGTCCTGCTCTGCCTGGCTCTGCCGCTGCTTTGGTCCGACGCCCCCTGGCGCCAGACCGGCTATGATCGCTATCTCGGGCTGATCGCCCTGGCCGCACTCATCCTGCTCCATCGCCAATTTGTCTTTAGCAGAGCACAGAAGCAACGATTCTGGGCCCTGCTGAGCGTCGCCGCGCTGATCCAGGCGTTGATCGCCCTGGGCCAGTTTCTGGCGATCCCGCTGTTAGCGGAGATCCCACAGCTCCGGCCCTCAGGCACGTTGCAACAAACCAATGTGATCGCCAGCCTGCTGGCCAGTGGGATCGCGATCAGCGCCTATCAACGCCTCAGCCTAACATTGCCCAATGGGCTGCTCTGGTTGCATCGGGCCGTGATCCTCACGGCGTTCACCGCCCAACTGCTGATCCTATCGCGCACCGGCCTGCTCGGCACCCTACTGGCGCTGCTCGGCTTGGGGTTGCTCTACCGCACGCAGCGCCGTCGGCTGTTGGAGCTCGGTGGTCTGTTTGGCGCAGCGCTCATACTCGCACTGCTACTCCAACATAGCCAAGTCGGCGCAGGCCGCGCCAATATGGCAGAGCCGGGCTATCGAACGGTGCAATACCAACTCTCCGCCGAGCTGTTTCTGCAGGCGCCGCTGACCGGCCATGGCATCGGCCAGTTCCAGTCGCGCTACGCCGAGCACAAAGCCCAGCGGCTGGCGCAGCAGCCGGATCTCACCCAATACTCATCCGCCTCCTCGCACCCCCATAACGAACTGCTATTTTGGGCAGTCGAAGGCGGCGTGTTGCCGCCGCTCGGCCTAGTGCTCTTTGCGCTGGGCTTTACCCTCCTGGTGTGGCGCCGGGGCAGTCTGGCGCAACGCGCCGCGTGGCTGTGCAGCGTGCCTATTTTGCTGCACACCCAAACCGAATACCCGCTCTACCATTCTGCGCCCCATCTGGCCCTGCTGGCGCTGCTGCTGTCCGAGGCCACGCCGGGCACTCGCTTGTCGCGCCATGCCCCTTTGACCCTGCTGCCGAAGCTCACTGCGGTGCTATTGGTGCTGCTGATCACGCCCTTTATGCTGACCAATCTGCACACCACCTATCTCGGTGGCCAGTACTTTGCCGAGGGCAAGGCCGCCCCCCTGACGCGGATCATCAACCCGTTCGGCCAGGAGAAGATCGTCAATATGCTGATGGGCTCGGCGTTACTCAAAGCCGGCCACCCGCAGGCGCTGGCCCAGGCTCAGGCGTTAGCCGAGCACGAGGTGCAGTTGCGTCCCTCCGTCGGCGCCTATCTGCTGCTGTACGATGCGCAGCGTCTCTCGGGCCAAACACAACAGGCGCAAGCCACCTTGGCGCAGGCACGCTATCACTTTCCTAGCGCGCCGCTTCTGCAGCCAAGCGAACCAACACCGCCGACACGATCGGCTGATTGGCCGCCGGCATCGCCAACCCTGTAAGCGTCTGTGGCGACACCCAGCGGATCGGGTTGCCCTCGTTGGCCCGAGCCTGACCCCGGAAGCGGGCGATCCAGAAGATCGCCAGCTCCACCCGCCGCTCGCCATAGTCATGGCTGAGACTCAGCAATGGCTCGGCCTGCTCGATCTCCAGCCCCACCTCCTCTGCCAGCTCCCGCGCCAACGCCTGAGTTGTCTGCTCGCCCGGCTCCACCTTGCCGCCAGGAAACTCCCATAAGCCGCCCTGCTCCTGCGCCGGATCCCGCAGTGCCACCAGGATCTCACCCTTCTCATTGACCACCACGCCGATGGCCACTTGGATCGATTGCATTGTCTCTCCTTAACAAAAAGGGCGACCCCATGGGTCGCCCTTTGTTCATTTCACTCCCGGTTGCCCGGAGTAGGTACGCGGCGCCCTGCCTTAGGACAGCTTACCGTGGCACTGCTTGTATTTCTTGCCGGAGCCGCATGGGCAAGGATCGTTACGACCCACCTTAGGGCCCTGACGTGGCGCTTCTGCCGCAGGGGCCGATGCCCCCATCTGCTGAGCCTGTTGATGCTCGAAGGCGCGCTGGCGAGCCAACTGCTCCTCCTGCTCACGGCGTTTCTCTTCCATCGCATCCACATCGGATTGGGCCTGAACCCGCACCTTGGACAGCAGGGAGATCACATCGGTCTTGAGCGATTCCAGCATGCCCTGGAACAGCTCAAACGACTCGCGCTTGTACTCCTGCTTCGGGTTCTTCTGGGCGTAGCCGCGCAGGTGAATGCCCTGACGCAGGTGATCCATCGCCGCCAGATGCTCCTTCCACAGGTTGTCCAGCGTTTGCAGCATCACTACTTTCTCGAACTGGCGCAGTACCTGCTCGCCCACTTGGGCCTCTTTCTCAACGTAGGCGTCATCCCAGGCTTTCACGATCCGCTCGCGCAGCAACTGCTCGTCCAGATCGTCCTCTTTCTCCAGCCATTCGGCCACAGGCAAGGTCAGCTCAAAGTCGGCCGCCAAACGCGCTTGCAAGCCTGGTACGTCCCACATCTCTTCCAGTGATTGCGGTGGGATGTACTGGGAAACCACGTTATTCAGTACGTCTTCACGTACCACTTCGATGGTCTCCTTGATGTCCTCATCGTCCATCAGATCGTTACGCTGGGCATACACCACCTGGCGCTGATCGTTCGCCACGTCATCGTACTCAAGCAGCTGCTTACGAATATCGAAGTTACGGGCCTCAACCTTACGTTGAGCGTTCTCGATGGCACGATTCACCCAAGGGTGCTCGATCGCTTCACCGCGCTCCATGCCCAGCTTCTTCATCATGCCTGAGACACGATCCGAGGCGAAGATCCGCATCAGGCTGTCTTCCATCGACAGGTAGAAACGAGAAGAACCTGCATCACCCTGACGACCGGAACGGCCACGCAGCTGGTTATCGATCCTGCGGGATTCATGACGCTCGGAGGAGATGATATGCAAACCACCAGAGGTCAGCACGGCGTCATGACGTACCTGCCAGTCGGCCTTGATCTTCGCGATCTGCTCATCGGTTACCTTGTCACCTAAGGCATCGATCTCAGCCTGCCAGCTGCCACCGAGCACGATATCGGTACCACGACCGGCCATGTTGGTCGCGATGGTCACCGCGCCAGAACGTCCTGCCTGGGCGACGATCTCCGCCTCCTGCTCATGGAACTTGGCGTTAAGGACGTTGTGCTTGATCTTCTCTTTGCGCAACAGGTTCGACAGGTACTCGGACGATTCAATCGAGATGGTACCCACCAGCACCGGCTGGCCGCGCTCCATACAGTCACGGATATCGGCGATGATCGCCTCAAACTTCTCTTCCGCGGTCAGGTACACCAGATCGGCCATGTCATTACGGATCATCGGCTTATTGGTTGGAACCACCACGGTATCCAGGTTGTAGATGCTCTGGAATTCAAACGCTTCGGTATCTGCAGTACCGGTCATACCGGCCAGCTTGTTGTAGATCCGGAAGTAGTTCTGGAAGGTGATGGACGCCAGTGTCTGGTTTTCATTCTGAATACGCAGACCCTCTTTCGCCTCCACCGCCTGATGCAGACCTTCAGACCAACGACGGCCCGGCATGGTACGGCCGGTGTGCTCATCGACGATCACCACCTGGCCTTCATCGTCCACGATGTAATCCACATCGCGCTCAAACAGCATGTGCGCGCGCAGACCGGCGTTAACGTGATGCAACAGGGAGATGTTGGCGGCGCTGTAGAGCGAGTCGCCCTCCTGCAGCAGGCCGATCTGGATCAGCAACTGCTCCACCTTCTCCTGGCCACGCTCGGTCAGGTGAACCTGCTTGGCCTTCTCGTCAACGCTGAAGTCGCCCTCACCGATCTCTTCCTCGGTGTCCTCTTTATCCTGACGGATAAGCTTCGGGATCAACGTATTGACGCGGATGTAGGCTTCCGAGCTGTCTTCCGCCGCTCCGGAGATGATCAACGGCGTCCGCGCCTCATCGATGAGGATGGAATCCACCTCATCGATCAGAGCGTAGTTCAGCTCACGCTGTACCCGCTCCTTGGCGGAAAACGCCATGTTGTCGCGCAGGTAATCGAAGCCAAATTCGTTGTTGGTGCCGTAGGTAATGTCAGCAGCGTAGGCGGCTTGCTTGTCCGTATGGGCCATGCCAGACAGGTTGATGCCAACGGTCAGACCGAGGAATTCAAACAGTGAGCGGTTCCACTCGGCATCACGGCGAGCCAGGTAGTCGTTCACGGTGATCACGTGAACCCCTTTGCCGCTCAGTGCGTTAAGGTAGGCAGGCAAGGTGCCGGTCAAGGTCTTACCCTCACCGGTGCGCATCTCGGCTATGCGGCCCGACTGCAGCACCATGCCACCGATCATCTGCACATCGAAGTGACGCATACCAAAGACCCGCTTGGAGGCTTCCCGTACGGTCGCAAACGCTTCCGGTAGGATCGCATCCAAAGACACACCTTCGGCAACACGTTGCTTAAACTCTTCGGTTTTTAGCTTCAGCTGCTCATCGCTCAGCGCTTCCCAGTCCGCTTCCAGCGCATTGATCTGGGTCACTACCTTGCGCAGCTGCTTGAGGGTTCGTTCGTTCTTACTACCAAATACTTTGGTCAGGACTTTTGAAAACATTGCCTTACATCGCTACTGAACACGGCAGGCGCCAGCTTCATGCCGGCGCCTGGAATATGAATACGGATCCTGTCTAACGCTTTGGCTTACGGTAAACGTAGGCCGCAGGATCCACCTGTCTGTCGTTTTTCATGACTTCGTAGTGGACATGAGGCCCGGTTGATCGGCCGGTACTGCCGATCAGCGCAACCACTTCACCTTTATCCACCACCTGGCCCAACTCAACCAGATTTTCCTTATTATGCCCATAACGAGTTTTTAAGCCGTTACCATGATCAATTTCGACCAAATTTCCGTAACCAAACATGGTGCCTGAGTACGAGATCACACCGGCGCCGGTGGCGATCACCTCGCCACCTTCCGGTCCAGCAAAATCCAGACCCCGATGCATGGTACGACGCCCATTGAAGGGATCGTTACGGTAACCGAACGATGAGGACTGCCAGCCGCTGGTCAGCGGTCTGCCGCTCAGATAACGGTCATTATCGATATGGTGATGACGTTCGAGAGTTTCAAGTAGGGGCAGCTGATTATCGACACGATCCAGCCGTTTTAATAACTGATCCATGTCGGCCAACAACAATGCCAACTCGATCTCATCCTGCGCCGGTGCGTCCGCACCACCGAGGCCAACCTCACTCGTGAAATCAAACTGATCCGCCAGCTCGGCTCGCTCTGCCAATGCGACGCCCATCGCCTCGACCCGGTTCATCCGCGCCTGGATCCGTCCCAGCCTTGCGGCCAACACGGATAACTGGGCTTCCGTTTGCTCTCGCAGCTGCTCCAATTCGCCTTGTTGCTGCTGATTGCGCAACTGCGCCTGCGCCAGTTCACCTTGGGCTGCGCCGCTGCTACGACTGCTCATCTGCCAAAGGCCTGCGCCCACCGCCACCAACAGGATCGGCAACGCCAACCAGGAACGGCCAGGCTCAAAACGTCGAACACCGTGCTTTGTACGGAAAAAGACTGTTACACTCATCGCGTTGCTTATCTAATTCTTAGTCGTCAATGAAATCCAAACCGCAAGACATGGCCCAACTGGCCAGCGAACGATTCGCCAAACTGCAAAATCATGCCGGTCAAATGGGCCAGCTACGCCAATGTTTATTGCCGCTGCTGGATCCTGCGGTGCATGACCAGATGAAGATCGCCAATCTGCGAGATGGCAAACTGGTGATTGAGCTTGCTTCGGCCGCGTGGGCGACACGTCTGCAATACCAACGACTGGATCTGATGTCGGCGTTGCGACGCAACGGATTTCCCATGCTTACGACTATCGAGTTTAAAGTCAACCCGAAGCTCTCCCAGATAACGCCGAAAAAAGCGGTCGTGACCAAGCAGTTAAGTAGTAATGCGAGCGATCATTTAGAGAGTCTCGCAAATAACGTAGGCGGCGAACTGGGCGAAAAACTTAAAAAATTGGCCGCCCGAGGGCGGCCAATCAAGAAATGAGGCGTTAAGCCAAACTCGGTGCCAGATAATCCATCGGCACCTCCTGCGGACGGTCGAAGCTCACCAGCTCCCAGGCAGAGGCATCCGCCAATACCGCACGCACCAGCACATTATTGAGCGCGTGGCCGGATTTGTGGGCGCGGAACTCACCCAAGATAGCGTGACCCGCCAGGTAGAGATCACCCACAGCGTCGAGGATCTTGTGCTTCACAAACTCATCGGGATCGCGCAAGCCATCCGGATTAAGGATGCGATACTCATCCAGCACGATGGCGTTCTCCATGGTGCCACCCAGACACAGGTTATTGGCCTGCAAGAACTCAATGTCCTTCATAAAGCCAAAGGTCCGTGCCTTGCTGATCTGGCGACTAAAGGCACTGGCGGAGAAGTCCAGCGCCAATCGCTGAGCGCTACGGCTGATGGCCGGATGATCGAAGTCGATGGAGAAATCCAGACGGAAGCCGTTATGCGGACGGAATTCCGCCCACTTATCACCCTCTTCCACACGCACGGTTTTACGCAGACGCAGATACTTTTTGGACGCGGACTGCTCCGCAATACCGGCGCTTTGCAGCAGGAAAAGGAACGGACTGGCACTGCCATCCATGATCGGGATCTCAGGTGCATCCACTTCGATATAGACGTTATCCACGCCCAAGCTGGCTAATGCCGCCATCAGGTGCTCAATGGTCAGCACCTTGACGCCCTGCGCATTGGCCAGGCCAGAGCACAGGGTGGTTTCTTTGATCAGATCAGCACGCGCAGGGATCTCCACCACGGGATCCAGATCGACCCGGCGGAAGACGATCCCGGTATTCACCGGGGCAGGCTTCATCGCGATCGTCACCTTGTTGCCTGAGTGCAAACCCACTCCGGCAGCTTGGATCGGACGCTGAAGCGTCATCTGTTTACTCATAGAGCACTGCTCCTGCTAACTGATACAACATTAACCAAACGGTCGCTATCCTACCACAAATCGGACACATGGCCAAAGAGTGGCCGGACCAATGGTCCGATCCGCTCAATCGATCTTAGCGACTAAGACGTCGCTTAATCGGCCTGACGACGCAGAAACGCTGGGATATCCAGGTAGTGTTCCTGACTCTGTGGCTGCTTGGCGGGCGCGGCAGCACCCGTTTGCGCCGGCGCTGCCGGACGCGATGGCTCAGCCGTCGCGTTGCCGGTCAGGCTCGGCGCGGAATCCACCGCATACTGGGCCGCATTCGGCACCGCCGGTGCTTCAGGCTTGACCTCAGGCGCGACGTTCGCGCGCGGCTCGGCCGGCTTCGCCACCGGCTTGGACACCAATTGGATATCTGGCTTCTTATCCGCGCCGATCCCGGTCGCGACCACGGTCACCCGCAGCTCATCGCTCATCTCAGGATCGATCACTGCACCCACCACCACGGTGGCATTCTCAGACGCGTAAGCCTTGACGTGGTTACCCACGGTCTCGAACTCTTCGATGCTGATATCCAGGCCCGCGGTAATGTTAACCAGAACACCACGGGCGCCAGACAGATCAATATCCTCCAGCAGTGGGCTGGCGACGGCCGCTTCCGCGGCTTCCTCGGCACGGTCTTCGCCGCGCGCGACACCGGTGCCCATCATGGCGTTACCCATCTCCGACATCACGGTCTTCACATCCGCGAAATCGACGTTGATCAGGCCAGGACGGGTGATCAGCTCAGCAATGCCCTGCACCGCGCCCAGCAACACATTGTTGGCCGCCTTGAAGGCATCCAACAGACTGGTACGACCGCCCAATACCTTCATCAGCTTGTCGTTCGGTACGGTGATCAGCGAATCGACCTGCTTAGACAGCTGCTCGATCCCCTGATCGGCAAAGGCAGAGCGCTTCTTGCCTTCAAAGGAGAATGGCTTGGTTACCACGGCAACCGTCAAAATGCCCTCCTCCTTCGCCACTTCGGCCACAACCGGAGCGGCACCGGTGCCGGTCCCCCCGCCCATGCCTGCGGCAATAAACACCATATCCGAGCCGGTAATGGCGGCACGGATGGTTTCCCGATCTTCCAGCGCCGCTTCGCGACCGATCTCAGGATTCGCACCGGCACCTAGGCCCTTAGTGACGTTCTTGCCCAATTGAATGGTGGTCTGCGCAGACGATTTGCGCAGCGCCTGTGAGTCGGTGTTAGCGCAGATAAAATCCACACCTTCAATGGTTTGCTCAACCATATGCTCAACGGCGTTGCCGCCGCCGCCACCGACCCCGATGACCTTGATGACCGCGTCATCACTGTGACTGTCGACAATCTCGAACATGTTTGTATCTCCGTTCAGCCCGCGTCCAAAAATCTAAAATTCGCCCTTGAACCAGCTTTGCATCCTGCCGAGTAGCTGGCCTAAGCCTTTTTTGGGATCCCGCTCCTGCGCTTTCACTTGCAGTTGCTTCGCCCCGTAATGCAAAAGCCCCACTGCCGTTGCGTAGCTGGGCTCCCGTATGTATTCGTTCAAACCTTTCAGTGCCAATGGCTGCGCCATCCGTACCGGCATGCCGAAGATCTCCTCGGCCACCGTTTCTGCCCCGTCGATCTGGGCAGTGCCGCCGGTCAGTACGATCCCCGCCGCCACCTGATCCTCCAGGCCGCTGGAGCGCAGTGCGTCAGACACCAACTCAAACAGCTCCTGGTAGCGTGGCTCGACGACTTCAGCCAGCGTATGGCGCGACATGCTGCGAGCCGGGCGTCCGCCGACTGACGGCACCTCGATGCTCTCTTCCTGACTCACCAAAGCCGAGCGGGCACAGGCAAAGTCCACCTTGATCTGCTCGGCATGGCTCAGTGGCGTGCGGAAGATCTTGGCGATGTCGCTGGTGACCTGATTGCCCGCCACCGGGATCACCGCACAGTGGCGCAACGCGCCGCCGGAGTAGATGGCGATATCGGTGGTGCCGGCGCCCATATCGACCAGACACACGCCCAGATCCTTCTCGTCCTCGGTCAGCACCGCTTCCGCCGATGCGATGCCTGAGAACACCAGATCATCCACGGCAACGTCACAACGCTCTACGCACTTGGTGATATTGCGCGCCCAGTCGGACGAGCAGGTCACCATATGCACATTGGCTTCCATCCGCATACCGGACATGCCCACCGGCGAGCGGATCCCCTCCAGCTCATCGATAGTAAAGTCCTGCGGCAACACGTGCAGGATCCGACGTTCGGTCGGGATCTTGACCGAACGGGCGGTGTGGATCACGTCGTCCACATCGTCCTGCACCACCTCGGCACCGTCGATCGAGACCATGCCTTTTTCATTCTGACAACTGACGTGATGACCCGAGATACTCAGGTAAACCGACGCCACCTCGCACTCCGCGATGGAGGCCGCCTGGTTCAGCGCCAGCTTGACGCTGCGCACCACGGAATCGAGGTCATTGACCCCGCCTTTGTCCATCCCTCTGGACAGTTGACTGCCCATGCCTACGATGCTGATCTCACCATCCGGCAGCACTTCACCGATCACCGCCGTGGTCTGGGCGGTGCCGATATCCAAGCCCACGATCAGGCTGGTTTCTTGGCTATTGGTCATTGATCCTGTTCCTGCCATCGCACGGCCAGTCCCGTGTCATAACGTAAATCTACCCGCTCGATCGGGGCTTGTTCGCGCTCCAGCTCAGGCCAGAGATCGATAAATCGTTGCGCCCGCGCCAGCGTATCGCTGCGCCCGAGCGCCAGCTCGGTGCCACTGGCCAGACGCAGGGTCCAAGCGTGGCGGGCATTCAAACTCAAAGCTTGCCCTTCAAAGCCGTTTATAGCCAGCAATTCAGACAGTTGCTGCCACATTATCCACACTTTTTGTTCACTTCCGGCCGGTCCGGACAGGTGCGGTAATGTCGCCAGCCCCGCACGAGGCGGCGCCTCGAAGGCTTGGGCCCGATCATTGAGCCAGCCGTGATCGTGCCAACGGGCCACCGGCACCTGCTCCAACAGGTAAACCCGGATCCGATTGGGCCACTCGCGCCGCACCGCGGCACGATCGACCCAGGGCAGCGCCGTTAGGGCTTCGCGGATCACCGCCACATCGGCGGTAAACAGTGACCAATTGCCCAGCTCACGCAAGGCCTGGCGCACCTCATCGTCGTCGGTAAACTGCCGCTCGCCGATCAACGCAAGTTCCTCAATGGGCAAGCTATCGGCGCTGCGGGTGAATTCCACCACCCACCAGCCGCCGCGCAATAACCCAAGCAGCACCAACAGCAAAAAGCCGAGCCCAAACCACAAGCTCCAGCGACGCTCCGGGATCTGAGGCAGAGCCAATTGCATGCCGATCGCCCTCAGTGCGCCTTGGCCAGCACGCGGCAAACCAACTGCTCAAACGACAGTCCCACCGCCTTGGCCGCCTTCGGCACCAGGCTGGTTTCGGTCATGCCCGGGACCGTGTTGACCTCCAGCAGTTGAAACTGGCCGTCGGCGTCCCGCATCACATCGACGCGGCCCCAGCCGGTCGCACCCACGGCACGAAACGCCTGCAGGGCGATCGCCTGCATCGCCTGCTCCTCGTCGGCGGATAAGCCACAAGGGATCAGGTAGCGGGTATCACCGGTGACGTACTTGGCGTCATAGTCGTAAAACTCATGATCGGTTTCCATCTTGATCACCGGCAACGCCTGATCACCGAGGATCGCCACCGTGTATTCCGGGCCGTCGATCCACGCCTCCACCAGCACGGTTTCGTCGTAGTGCAGCGCCGCTTCAATGGCGCTCTGCAGTGCCGCAGGATCGGCCGCCTTAGCCATCCCCACTGACGAGCCTTCATTGGCGGGTTTGACCATGACAGGAGCGCCAAGGCGGGCCATTATAGCGGCCGCGTCTTTATCACAAAACGTTTCTTTTTCAACTACCTCAAATTTCGCGGTCGGCAGCGCCAAACCGGCCCACAACCACTTAGTGCGCACCTTATCCATCGCCACGGCACAGCCCATCACGCGGGATCCTGTGTAGGGGATCTGCATCAGATCCAGCGCCCCCTGGATGCTGCCGTCTTCGCCGCCGCGACCGTGCAGCACGATAAATGCGCTCTCGAAGCCCGCCAATTCCGCCACCGGGCGCTCGGCCGGATCAAACTTGTGCGCGTCCACACCGCTGCGCTGCAACGCAGCCAGCACCGCCGCACCGGAGTTCAGCGACACGGCACGTTCGGCGCTGCTGCCACCAAACAGCACCGCCACCTTGCCAAAGCGCTCCGGCACAAACTCAGTCACGGCCCAGCTCCTTCATCTTCTCCACCGACAGGCCCAGATCCGCCAGTTGGCGCGATACCGCACCAATATTGCCTGCGCCCTGGGTCAACACCACATCGCCGTCCTGCAACTGCGCCGCCAAAATGGCGGGCAGGGCCTCGGGCCCAGGCACATAGACAGGATCCAGACCGCGCTGCCGGATCGAGCGACACAATGCACGGCTGTCAGCACCCGGGATCGGATCCTCTCCGGCGCTGTAAACCTCCATCAGCAACAGCAGATCCACCTCGGCCAACACGGCGCAGAAATCCTCATACAGATCGCGGGTTCGGCTGTAACGATGGGGCTGATATACCATCACCAGGCGGCGATCCGGCCAACTGGCCCGAGCCGCGCGGACGGTGGCCAACACCTCGGTCGGGTGGTGACCATAGTCATCGACCAGACGCACCTGACCCAGGCCGGTGTCAAACTCACCGTACTGCTGGAATCGACGGCCAATGCCCTCAAAGGCCAGCAACGCCTTGAGCAGGACCGCGTCGTCCACGCCCTCTTCCATCGCCACGGCGATGGCCGCCAAGGCGTTTTGCACGTTGTGGCGCCCCGGTAGGTTCAGCGTCAGCGCCAATGGCTCCCGATCCTTGCGGACCAAGGTAAATTGGGTCTGGGTGCCGATCTGGCGGTAGTTTTCGGCGCGAATATCCGCTTCCGGCGAGAATCCATAGGTCACGGTGCGGCGGCTGATCCGCGGCAACACCGCTTGCACGCCGGGATCATCCAGGCACACCACCGCCGTGCCGTAGAACGGCAGGTTATGGAAAAACTCAACGAAGGTGTCGTACAACTTATTGAGATCGCCGCCATAGGTGTCCATGTGATCCGGCTCGATGTTGGTCACCACCGCCAGCATCGGCTGCAGATGCAAGAAGCTGGCGTCCGACTCATCCGCCTCAGCCACCAAGTAGTGGCTTTGCCCCAGCTTGGCATTGGTGCCAGCACTGTTGAGCTTACCGCCGATCACGAAGGTGGGATCCAGCCCGGCTTCGCCAAACAGACTGGCGGTCAGGCTGGTGGTAGTGGTTTTGCCGTGGGTGCCGGCGATGGCAATGCCGTGGCGAAAGCGCATCAGCTCCGCCAACATCTCGGCCCGGCGTACCACAGGGATCCGTGCCGCACGCGCCGCCTGGATCTCCGGGTTCTCTTCGTTGATGGCGGTCGAAACTACCACCACATCCACGCCATCGACCCACTTAGCGTCGTGACCAATGTGGATGACCGCGCCGGCCTGGGCCAGACGCTGAGTGACCGGATTCTGGGCAATGTCGGAGCCGCTGATCTGGTAGCCCTCGTTGGCCAAGACCTCGGCGATCCCGCCCATGCCAGCGCCGCCGATACCGACGAAGTGGATCCGATTAACCCGGCCCATTGCGCCGGCTGGGGTTGGCCCTTGGGCCTGATGCTGAACTGTCATGACTTACTCCGCGCCAGTTGCTCACAGCAACGGGCGACCTGTTCGGTGGCGTCCGGTGCCGCGCTGTTGTGCGCGGCCTTCGCCATCGTTTCAAGCGTGTCCGGCGCCTGCACCAACTGCTGCAGTTGCGTGGCTAAGGCCTGCCGGGAAAATTCCGTCTGGGGGATCAACAGCGCCGCGCCGTCATCCACCAGAGCTTGTGCATTCTTGGTTTGGTGGTCGTCTACCGCATGCGGGAAGGGCACCAAGATCGACGGTCGTCCGGTGATCGCCAGCTCCGCCACCGTTAAGGCGCCGGCGCGGCAGATCACCAGATCGGCCCAGGCGTAGGCCGCTTCCATGTCGTCGATAAAATCGGCCACCTGAACACCGACACCCGGTGCGCTGGCGCGCCAATGCTGCTCAACCTCCGCTTGATTGCCACGCCCAACCTGATGCCAGACGGTAAAACGGGCCTGATCGGCGATGGTGCCCACCGCCCGAGGGACCACCTCATTGAGCACCCGGGCGCCGAGGCTACCGCCCACCACCAACACCTTCAATTGCTTGCCGGCGACCACAGGTTGCTGCTGGCCGACGGCGATCAACTCCTGACGCACCGGGTTGCCAACCCACTGTTCATTGGGCAGCACGCCCTTGAACGCCACCAGCACCTTGCTGGCGAAGCGGGCCAGGATCTTATTGGTCGCGCCCGCCACGGCATTTTGCTCGTGCAAGACCAATGGCGTACGCCGGAGCCAGGCCGCGATCCCGCCAGGGCCTGCGGCATAACCGCCCATCCCCAGCACCACGTCCGGTTTAAATTCTCGCTGGATAGTCAGCGCCTGGCCGATTGCCTTGAAGATCTGCAGCGGTGCCTTGAGCTTGCGCAGCACACCATTGCCACGCACCCCTTTGATATCAATAAAGCGGATCTCGAAGCCGTGCTGAGGCACCAATCGTGCCTCCATCCGCTCTTCGGTTCCCAGCCACAGCACCTCCCAGCCCTGCTCGCGCAGGCGGCGTGCCACGGCCAGCGCCGGAAACACATGGCCTCCGGTGCCGCCCGCCATCACCAACAAACGTTTAGCTTGGCTCATCGGCTTCGCTCCCTGTGTTGCGCGCTCGGGACGCTTTGGGTTTGGCGGATCGCGCCTTGGCGGGCTGCGCTTGCGCAAACCGCCGCTCGTGATCGATCCGGAGCAGCAATGCAGCTGCGGCGGTCATGATCCATAAACTACTGCCACCATAAGACACCAACGGCAACGTCAGCCCCTTGGTCGGCAACACTCCGACGCTGGCGCCCACGTTCACCGCGGTTTGAAAACTGAACCAAATGCCGATGCCATAAGCCAGATAGCCCGCGAAGGCCTGCTCCTGCTTCAGGGCCAGATGGCCGATCCACAGGGCGCGCAACGCCAGGATCAGCAGCAACAGCAACACCGCCATCACCCCGACAAATCCCAGCTCCTCGCCCAGCACCGCAAAGATAAAATCCGTATGGGCCTCAGGCAGGTAATCCAGCTTCTGAATGCTGTTGCCCAGACCCTCCCCAAACCAATCCCCACGACCATAGGCCATCAGCGACTGAGTCAGCTGATAGCCGGTACCGAAAGGATCCGCCCAAGGATCCATAAAAGACTGTACCCGCGCCATCCGATAGCCGGAGGTGGCGATCAGGCCAATAAAGCCGCCGAGCCCCACTAGGATCAACGCGATAAACTGGCCCAAGCGGGCGCCCCCCAGAAACAACATGCCGGTGGTGGTGACAAACATCACCACCACGGTGCCGAAATCCGGCTGCAGGATCAGCAACACGGCGTAGATCCCAAACACCACCAAGGCCTTGATAAAGCCTTTGAAGTTCTCGCGAACCTCCTGCTGCTGCCGCACCAGATAGCCCGCCAAAAACACAAACAGCGCCAGTTTGGCCAGCTCAGCCACCTGGAAGTTAAAGGGGCCCAGCGGGATCCAGCGGGTCGCGCCATTCACGGTGCGTCCCACCCCTAACACCGCGATCAAGGCGAGCAAGGCAAGAAACATCAACACCCAGTCGTAGCGGGCCCACAGTTTCAGGGGCACCTGCAGCACCCCAAAGGCGATGAACAGCGCCCCAATGATGAAGATCAGCTGACGTTTAATGAAATAATAGGGATCGCCAGTTAAGCGCACCGCCTCCGGCATCGATGCCGAGGCCACCATCATAAATCCCAGCGCCATCAGGGTCAGGATCAGCAACAGCAACAGACGATCATACAGCGGACTCTGCGCGTGCGGCGCAGGCAGCAGCGCTCGGCCGATCCGTTGCCAGATCAGACCGATGGAGTGCCAATGTTGCTGCGCCGCTGCTCGCATCAGAGCCCCTTAGCCGCCGTGGCGAAGCGCTCACCGCGCTCGACAAAGTTTCGGAACATGTCGATGCTGGCGCAGGCCGGTGACAGCAGCACCAGATCCCCCGGCTGCGCCTCCTCAGCCGCCAGCGCCACCGCCTGCTCAATCGACACCACCGGCTGGGCCGCCGAATGCAGCGCCGCCAGTGCCGGGCCGTCCTGGCCCAGGGTATAGAGTCGGTGTACCTGCGCCAGTGACGGCGTCAACTCGGTCAGATCGGCGCCCTTGGCGTCGCCACCGGCGATCAGAAACAGCCGGCTAGCGCCGCCACTGAGCCCCGCGATCGCCGCCTGCGTGGCGCCGATATTGGTGGCCTTGGAATCATTGACGTACTTCACCCCATGCTTGACGGCCACCAGCTCACAGCGATGGGCCAGGCCGGTATAGCTGCGCAGCGCCTGCAAACATCCCGCCAGCGGCACCTGCGCCGCCTGAGTCAGCGCCAAGGCGGCCAATGCATTGGCGACATTGTGCTCACCCACCATCGCCAGCTCAACGCTTCGCAACAAGGCCGTCTCGCCTTGGCACAACTGACCGTCGCGCACGCCAAAGTCGGCACCATCGGCGGGATCCAAACCAAAGCTGATCGAACGAGCGCCAGCGGGCGCCAACGTATTGGGATCGGCCCGGTTGCTCACGCACAGGCGGGCCTGAGCGTACAGCGTCAGCTTGGTATCCCGGTAGTGCTCAAAACCGTCATAACGATCCAGATGATCGGCACTGACGTTGAGCACGGTCGCCGCCACACAATCCAGGCTGTGGGTGGTTTCCAGCTGAAAGCTGGACAGCTCCAGCACATAGAGTTGGTGATCCTGGCCAAGCAGATCCAGCGCGGGTGTGCCGATATTGCCGCCGACGCCGACCGACCAGCCCGCCGCCTTGGCCATCTCCCCCACCCAGCTGGTGACGGTTGATTTGCCGTTGGAGCCGGTGATCGCGATCACCGGTGCGTCCGCGTGCCGGGCGAACAGCTCGATATCGCCGATAACCTCGACGCCGGCCTGGATCGCCGCAGCGATCGCCGGCGTCGCCAGGGCGATCCCCGGGCTCACCACTAACTGCTTAGCCTGACACAACACCTCGGCCTTCAGCGGGCCGGTCAACAAAGGCACCTGGGGAAAGTCCCGGGCCAGTTGGTCCGCACCCGGCGGCGCGGCGCGGGTATCCCACACCGACACCGCGATCCCCTGCGCCTGCAAGAAGCGCACGCAGGACAGGCCCGTTAGGCCCAGTCCGAGGATGAAGGTGTTGCCGTGCGTGCTCATATCAGCGCAGCTTCAGGGTCGCCAGACCCGCCAGCACCAGACACAGGGAGATGATCCAGAAACGCACGATCACCCGCGGCTCCGGCCAACCCTTCAGCTCATAATGGTGATGGATCGGCGCCATACGGAAGATCCGCTTTCGGCGTAGCTTAAAGGAGCCCACCTGCAGGATCACCGACAGGGTTTCGACCACGAAGATCCCGCCCATGATCACCAGCAGGAACTCCTGTCGGGTCAACACCGCCATGGCACCTAAGCCCGCGCCCAACGCCAATGAGCCGACATCGCCCATAAAGACCTGCGCCGGATAGGTGTTGAACCACAAAAAGCCCAGCCCAGCGCCCACCATGGCGGTCGCGACAACCCCCATCTCCCCCACGCCCGGCAGGTGCGGGATATGGAGATACTCGGCGAAATTCACATTACCGGACAGGTACGCCACCAGCGCAAAGGCAGACGCCACCATCACGGTCGGCACGATCGCCAAGCCATCCAAGCCATCGGTCAAATTAACCGCGTTGGAGCTGCCGACGATGGTGAAGTAGGCCAGGGCGATGAACATCAGCCCCAACTGCGGCATCACATCCTTAAAGAAGGGCACCACCAGCACCGAGCCCTCCGGCTCGTTGATCCAATACAGCCAGATGGCCACCACCAGCGCGGCGACCGACTGCCAAAAGTACTTCCAGCGGGCGATCAGGCCGGCGGGATCTTTGCGGATCACCTTGCGATAGTCGTCGACATAACCGATGGCACCAAAGCTGGCCAACACAAACAGCATTACCAACACATAGTGGTTGGTCAGATCGCCCCAAAGCAGGACGGACACAAAGATCCCGGCCAGGATCATCACACCGCCCATGGTCGGCGTGCCGCGCTTGGAAAAATGCGACTCCGGCCCATCATTACGCACCACCTGACCGATCTGCATCGTCTGCAGATAGCGGATCAGCTTCGGCCCGCTCCACAAGCAGAACACCAGTGCCGTCAATAGGCTGATGATGGCGCGGAACGTCAGATAAGAAACGACATTAAAGACGCTGTAATACTGTGTTAAGTATTCGGCGAGATAAACCAACATTACGAGCTTTCCCCAAATCGCTCACGCAGCGCGGCCACTGTTTGCTCCATGCGGGCGCTGCGCGAACCTTTAATCAAGATGGTCATGGGCGCATTGATCGCGTCGATCGCCGCTTCCAGCCGGGCCAAGAGCTCCTTTTGCCCCGGAAAATGCTCTGCGCCGACGAACGCGTCGGCGGCAAAGGCGCTTAATGTACCCACTGTCAGCAATCGGTCAATGCCTTTCTCAGAGGCATATTCACCAACCTGACGATGATGCGCTTGTGCCGCCTCACCCAATTCGCCCATATCGGCGAACACCAGGATGGTCACACCAGCCTGCTCCGCCAGCAGATCGATCGCCGCCCGCGTCGAGGCCAGATTGGCGTTATAGCTGTCATCAACCACAGTAAGCTGTTGGTTGATACGATAAAACTGAGTTCGGCCCGGCACCTGAGGCGTCTGCGACAGCCCCTGGGCGATCACGCTAAGCTCGATCTCGGCGGCGCTGGCCAGCGCCGCGGCGGCCAGCGCGTTATCCACCTGATGGCGCCCGGGCACCGGCAGTTCAACCGACACTTTGGCTTGCCCTCGGTTAAGCACAAAACGGTAGCCGCCCAGTGCCCCCCGGGTGATCTCGCTGGCCCACAGATCCGCCACGTCGCGACTGGAGAAGCGCAGCACCGCCTTATCCGCCACGGCCTCGAGCAAACGCGCACTGTGGTCATCATCAAGATTGATCACCGCAATGCCGTCCGGCGCCAGCGACTCAAAGATCTCCGCCTTGGCTCTGGCCACCCCCTCGATCCCACCAAATCCCTCGAGGTGGGCCGGCTGAATGTTGTTGATCAGCGCCACATCCGGCTTGACCAACGAGCTGGTATAGCGGATCTCACCCGCATGGTTGGCCCCCAGCTCCAACACCGCATAACGATGCGCCTCGGTCAGCTCAAGCAGGGTTAACGGCACGCCGATGGTGTTATTGAGATTGCCCTTGGTCGCCAGCGTCGCGCCCTGCAGAGCGAAGATCGCCGCCGCCATCTCTTTCACCGAGGTCTTCCCAACCGAGCCGGTCAAGGCAACGCAATAGGGATCGACGCTGCGGCGCAGCCAGGCCCCAAGCTGGCCCAAGGCCAGCTCGGTGTCCGCCACCAGGATCTGCGGCAGCGCAATGGCCAGCGGTCGGCTAACCAACAACGCACTGGCGCCTGCCTCCAGCGCCGCCTGAGCAAAGTCATGGCCATCGAAGCGCTCGCCGATCAAGGCGACGAACAAGGCGCCCTGACCCAGGGCGCGGGTGTCAGTCGAGATCCGCTCGATCATCACCTCTCCCTCGCCCTGTACGGTTCCACCCAGCGTCGCCGCCAGTTGTGACAAAGTTCGCGCGATCATACCCCAGCTCCAATCAAGCTCTGCGCCAAGGCGCGTTCGTTGTAATCCGTCGTTGCGTCAGCCAACACCTGATAATCCTCATGCCCCTTGCCAGCCAACAGGATCAGATCCCCCGGCGCCGCGTGCTCAAAGGCATAGCGCACCGCCTCGGCCCGATCCTCTAGGATCACCGCCGCATCCGGTCGCTTCAGGCCCGGCAACATATCCTCGACGATCTGATGAAAAGGCTCGCTGCGGGGGTTATCCGCGGTGATCACCACACGATCCGAGAAGTGCTCCGCGCTCTGCGCCATCATCGGCCGCTTACCGCGATCCCGCTCGCCACCACAACCGAACAGACACCACAACTGGCCCTGGCAATGGCGTCGTAAGGCCATCAGGGCTTGTTCCAATGCGTCGGAGGTATGGGCGTAATCCACCACCAGACTGGGTTTCCCCTCGGCGTGATAGCACTCCATGCGACCGGCTGCAGGCTCCAGCTCGGGCACCGCCTGCAGCAAGGCTTCCAGTGTGTGGCCTTTGAGCAGTAAAGCCCCTAAGGCGGCCAAAAGATTGGCTAAATTGAATTTACCGAGCAGCGGGCTTGCCAACACCCCACTGCCGAAGCTGGATTCGATCTGCGCTTGCACCCCGCCATGATGAAAACTGACCTGGGTCGCGCGCAAGACATCGCCACCGCACTCAGCACCATCAATGCTGTAGCCTAAGGTGCGGATCCGCCCCTTCAAATCGCTGTGCCAGCGGGCGCCGTATTCATCGTCTAGGTTCAATACCGCCGCCTGCAACCCCGGCAGATCGAACAGCTGGCGTTTCGCCGCAGCGTAGCTGGTCATATCGCCATGATAGTCGAGGTGATCGCGGCTGAGATTGGTGTACACCGCAATGCGCAGCGGCAACGCCGCGATCCGGTGCTGACTCAAGCCGTGACTGGAGATCTCCAGCGCCACCGCCTGCGCCCCGGCATCGGCCTGCCGCGCCAGTTCGCGCGCCACGGTGATCGCATCGGACGTGGTGTTGCTCGACGGCGTTAATTGACCCCACAGGCCATTGCCCACCGTGCCCATCACACCCGCCGGCTCGCCCATCGCATGCAACAGCTGCGCACACAGCTGCGACACCGTGGTTTTGCCATTGGTACCTGTCACCCCAAGCAAGCAAGGCTCAGCGGCTTGCGGATAAGCGCGCAATGCCAAGGCGGAAAGCTTCTGACTCAGCTGTGACAAGCCGATCTGCACCACCCCCTGCCGATCCGCCAAGCGACCATCTTCCGGCGCATCACAGATCACCGCCACCGCGCCCTTGGCGATCGCCGCATCAATAAACTGGCGTCCGTCGAGCTGATGCCCAACCAAGGCCACAAATACATCCCCAGGCATGACACGTCGGCTATCCAATGCCAAGTTTTGAAACCGGATCCGGGTTTCAGCGTTTACCCAAGGCGCCAGTACGTTATCGAGTGACAACATCGCCGCCTCCTACATTCAATGCCGCCAGCGCAGGGCTCATTGGTCCCGGCTGACTTGGCTCTACGTTCAATAACTGCAGCGCGCCGGCCATCACTTCGGCAAACACCGGAGCGGCGACCGTCCCGCCATAATAACTGTCCCCTTGGGGCTCATTGATCACCACTGCCATCGCCAGACGCGGGTTCTCCGCCGGCGCCAGGCCACCGAACAGGGTGACGTAATCCTCGCCGTAGCCACCGGCAACGGCCTTACGGCTGGTGCCGGTTTTACCGGCAACACGGTAGCCGTCGATGGCGGCGCGCAGCGCTGTGCCACCAGGCTCGGTCACACCGGTTAGCATCCCGATCACCTGCTCAGCGACGGCCTGAGACAATACCCGCTCACCATCGGGCACCTCAGTGCGTTTAAGAATAGACGTGGGCAAGGCAACGCCGCCGGCCCCCAACACCGCGTACATCCGCGCCAATTGCAACGGCGTCGCGGTCATGCCATAACCAAATGCCAACGTCGCTTGCTCATGCTCGGACCAACGGCGGCGATTGGGGACATTACCGGTGTACTCACCGTCCAGGTTGATGCCACTGTAGGCCCCCAAGCCAAAGCCGGCGTAGAAAGAGAGCAACTCACTGACCTCCATCTCAAGCGCCAACTTAGCCATGCCAATGTTGGAGGATTTAACCAGCAAGGTACCGATATCCTGAGTCCCCAAGTTACGCCCATCCCGCACCAAGCCCCCCGCAACCCGCATCCAACCGGGGCTGGTATTGAGTACATCATTGGCCTGCACGATCCCCTTTTCCAGCGCGGCGGCGACCACCAGGGGCTTCATTACTGAGCCCGGCTCATAAGCATCGGTAATGGCCCGATTGCGCATCTGATAAGGTTGAATATTGCGCCGCTGATTGGGGTTGTAGCTCGGGGTATTGGCCATCGCCAGTACTTCACCGGTCGGTACATCGATGATCACCAGCGATCCGGACGTGGCCATGTGCATCGCCGTGGCCCTCTTCAGCGCCTTATACGCCAGGCTTTGCAGGCGCATGTCCAGGCTAAGCACCAGATCATTGGGGTGTTCCCCCTCTTCGATAATGGAGAGGTTCTCCACCACTTCGCCGCGGCGATCCTTGCGCACCCGCATCTTCTCTGGCGAGCCGGTCAGCCAGTCATCGTAGTTGCGCTCCAGCCCCTCGATCCCTTTATCATCGATATTGGTCAAGCCAACCAATTGACCGACGATCTCCCCGGCGGGGTAATAGCGACGCGACTCAGGCTTCAAGGAGATCCCGGGAATGCGCAATTGGCGAATGTATTCCGCCACCGCTGGGGTCACCTGGCGCTTGAGGTAAACGAAACGCTGCTCGCTATTTTTGACCTTACCGATCAAGCGTTCACTATCAAGCTCCAAGACATCGGCCAACGCCTGCCAGCGCCGCTGCTCAGCAAAGCCATTGCCGTCGCGCACCAACTTGGGATCGGCAAAGGCTGCCATCACCGGCACACTGACCGCCAGCATCTCGCCATTACGATCGGTGATCATGCCACGCTGCACGTCACTGGTCGTGGTGCGCAGGGTGCGCATATCACTCTCATAGCGCAACCGATCCGGCGCGATCACCTGGATCCACGCCGCCCGGCTGGCGATCCCAACGAACACCAGCACAATGGCGGCACAGACCAGCTGCAGACGCCAGCGAAAGGGGGTGGGTTTGAGCTTTTGCTTGGCTTGGCGACTCATGGCAGTCTGACCACGCGTTCATCCGATGGCGCAGGGCGCGCCATCTGCAACTGCTTGCGGGCCAACCCCTCGATCCGGCTGTGCTCCGCCAGAGTCTGCTCTTCCAGCAGCAGGTGACGCCAATGCACATCCAGCTGATCGCGCTGCTGCAGCATGCCGTTCCATTGCGCCGTCAGCCGGCGCGACTCATGGGCCGACCAGATCACCGCCAACGACGTCAGCACCACCGCCAAGGCTAACGCCAGCAAGCCTTTATGCTGCCAGAGATCCGCGGCGATCAAACGAACGAGGTTGGGGGTCGGGCTCGCCATACGCGTTACCGTTTCTCTGCCACACGCAGAACCGAGCTGCGGGAGCGGGCATTATCATCCACCTCGCTCTCGCTCGGCTTAAGGGCTTTGCCAATCAAGTTCAATACCTTACTTTTATCCAACTCTTCCTGGCTGATCGGCAAACCGCGCGGCGCCTCTTTGGCCAGGCTCATCTTGCGCATAAACCGCTTCACCATGCGATCTTCCAGCGAGTGAAAGCTGATCACCGACAGGCGACCTTGTGGCGCCAAAACCGAAACGGCGCCCTGCAAGGCGTGCTCGATCTCCTCCAGCTCGCTATTGATGTACATGCGGATCGCCTGGAAACTGCGGGTCGCCGGGTGTTTGCCCATGTCTCGCTTATGCTGCGGCGTCATCTTGTTGATCAGCTCAGCCAGATGCGACGTGCGATCCATCGGCAAGCCTTCCGCGATATGGTCCTTGATCTTGCGGGCGATCGGGCGGGAGAACTTCTCCTCACCAAAGGTTTTGAGCACCCAGGCGATGTCGTTCGCTTCCGCGCGCACCAGCCATTGCGCCGCCGTTTCGCCTTTGGAGTTGTCCATCCGCATATCCAAGGGGCCATCGCGGAGGAAGCTGAAGCCGCGCTCGGCGTCATCCAGCTGCGGCGATGACACGCCTAGATCCAGCAGCACGCCGTCGATCTGCCCGATCAGGCCCAGCTCGGTGACGTAATCCGCCATCCCCGAAAACGGCCCATGCACGATCTGAAAACGGGGATCCTCGCCTTCCAACTGCTTGGCCACCGCGATCGCCTGTGGATCGCGATCGATCCCGATCAAGCGGCCATTTGGCCCCAGCTGAGAAAGGATCAGGCGTGAGTGGCCACCGCGGCCAAACGTGCCGTCGATGTAGATCCCATCCGGCTTCAGATCGAGACCGTTAACCGCTTCATCCAGCAAAACGGTAATGTGTTTAAATTGCTCAGTCATCAGAGTGAAAAGTCCTGTAGCCGGGGGTTATTTTGAATGTCTTCCGAGCCCACCTCTTGATGGGAACGGGCGATCTGTTGCTGCCATAGTGGCTCAGACCAGATCTCGAATTTGTTCAGTTGGCCAACCAACATCAGCGGCTTCTCCAGCTGTGCATATTGGCGCAACGGGGCCGACAGCAAGAGCCGGCCGGCTTTGTCCACTTCCGCTTCGGTGGCATAGCCCAGCAGCAAGCGCTTGAGCGACCGCTCAGCGGGCTGGGTATCTGAGAGCATCAACAGTTTTTGCTCAACCCGCTCCCATTCAGGCAGAGGATAGAGCAGCAGGCAGGGGGATTGAATGTCGACGGTGCACACCATCGCGCCCTCACACTGCGCGCGCAAAGGCTCGCGGTACTTGGTTGGTACCGTTAAACGACCTTTGTTATCAAGCGCGATGGCATGGGCACCACGAAACATAGCGGGCCTTCCCTGTCCTGATGATCCAGTTTGATCCACAAATAACCACTTTTTCCCACAACAATTCAGTTTATGGACAGGACGCAAACCTTGTCAAGCCGCGCCCCAGTAGGTCTGAACCGAGATCAGGTCGACCAGGATGGGTTAAAAAACTCAGCAAATCAGTCATTAACTCATTAGCTCTGGGACACTTTGCTGTCGCCAAAAAGCAAAAACCCGATCCTTTCGGATCGGGTTTCGCCAGAAATAGGTTGGAGTTGGCCGATAAGCCGGGTCCTGTCGTGGACAATCATTCCTCTAGGCCTGAAATCGCTCTCAGGCTCAAGCAACCTACCCGCCCCCAACGCGGGCCACGCCATAAGGGGGCCTATTTGGTCTTGCTCCGGGTGGAGTTTACCGTGCCACGAACCATTACTGGCCGCGCGGTGCGCTCTTACCGCACCCTTTCACCCTTACCTGTGCACTCCCGAAGGAGGCCATCGGCGGTATACTCTCTGCTGCACTGGTCGTAGGCTCACGCCTCCCAGGTGTTACCTGGCACCCTGCCCTATGGAGCCCGGACTTTCCTCCCCTTCGCCCGTCTGCTTTTAATCCGAAGATCTACCGGCACAACGACGAAGCAGCGATTGCCTAGCCAACTCCAAGCCGCGAATTATAGCGCCAGTGCGCGTCACTCACCAGCATTGTCGCCGCCGTTGGCCACAAGGGGCGAAGATTTCACCATCGCATGGTAAAAACCGATTACCAGCCAGCTTCCAAACCATGTTTGTACAGGGCATTTTTCTTCACGCCGTGGATCTGCGCCGCCAGGGCCGCCGCTTTTTTCAACGGCAGCTCGGCACACAGCAGCTCGGTGGTCCGCAACGCCTCGGCCGGCAAGGCATCGGCCTCAGGCCGATGCGGCGCCACCATCACCACCATCTCACCGCGGGTGCGATTGTCATCCTCCATCAACCAGGCCCGCAACTCACCCGCCGGCGCACCTTTGATGGTCTCAAAGCTCTTGGTGATCTCGCGCGCCAGTACCACCTGGCGCTCCGGCCCCATCACTTCGATCAGATCCTTCAAACTATCCAGCACTCGGCGAGGCGACTCATAGAAGATCATGGTTCTGGGCTCTTCCAGCAAGGCGGTCAACACATCGACCCGAGCCTTGGTCTTGGCCGGCAAAAAACCCTCAAAGGTAAAACGATCCGATGGCAAACCAGAGGCACACAGCGCCGTCGTCGCCGCACAAGGCCCAGGCAGGGGCACCACGGGGTAGCCCGCCTCACGCACTTGAGTGACCAGGTGATAACCGGGATCGGAGATCAACGGCGTACCGGCATCGGACACCAAAGCCACGCTCTGCCCGTCCGCCAGACGATTGATCAAACTCTGCGCCCGTTGTCGCTCATTATGGTCGTGCAAGGCCATGGTTTTGGTGCCGATCCCAAAATGGCTGAATAACTTGCCACTATGACGGGTATCCTCACAGGCGATCAACGACACTTGCTCCAGCACTTGCAGCGCTCGTTGAGTGATATCGTTCAGGTTTCCGATCGGGGTCGGCACGATGTACAGCGCGGCGTCAGTGGACATAAGGAGATTTACCTTTATTGGTGCAGCGGTCGACAATTGGTTTACGACAAACAGAGGGTTAAACTAGACCCTTCATTCTAACAGACAGGATTGTGCTGGTGAAAAGTCATTGCTCCTCCTTCCGCCTATCGGCGCGCCACTGGCTCAGCGCGGCCCTGCTGTGCGCCCTGGCTGGCTGTGCCAGTGGCCCAGAACCACAACGCACCTCACCTGAGGTGACGATCCCGCTGGGCCAGGCCAGCAACGCCCCCAGCTATTATCTCGATCAGGCTGATCGTGCCAGCGGTGAGCGTCGCCAAACCTATCTGCTGCTGGCCGCCCGCGCCTATCTGCAACAGGGACAGATGGCGCCGGCCAATGCCTTACTCGACTCCTTGGCTGCCAGCCTGCCCAGCCAAGGCACACTGCAGGTAGAGTACCGCCTGCTGCGCGCACGCCAAGCGCTGGAATCGGCCCAACGTGACGACGTACTGACCTGGCTGGACTGGCCCGGACATTGGGCTTTATCACCGGCGCAATGGCGTGACGCTTATGCCCTCCAGATCCGCCTGCATCAGTCCACCGGTGACGCGATCGCCCAGGCGCACGCACACTATGCCCTGAGCCCCTACCTAGAGCCCGACTATCAGCAGTCCAACTGGGATCAGATCTGGCGTCTGCTGTCCGCCCAGCCGGAAGAGTTGCTGCGCAGCGCCATCGACGGCAGCCCCGACCGAGTTTGGCGGGCCTGGCTTGAGCTAGCCTGGTTGGCGCAACACTACGCCGTACAGCCTGCCACCATGTTGTCTGAGCTGGCCCGCTGGCAGCGAGCCAACCCAAGCCACCCGGCCGCACGCAAGCTACCGGAAGATCTCGAACGGGCGCTCAATGTCCAGCCCTACCGCCCCCAGCAGGTCGCGGTATTGCTGCCCCTCAGCGGCCAGTACGCCAGCCAGGCTCGGGCGATCCAAGACGGACTGCTGGCCAACCTGCTGAGCCAGGACAGCGATCGCCAAGTTCAGTTTTACGACACCCAAGCCATGACGGTGCAGCAGGCGTATCAGCAAGCACTCGAGCAAGGCGCCGAGTTTGTGATCGGGCCGCTGCTGAAGTCCAACCTGGATCAATTACTCACTGTTTATCAGCACGAGGTCCCGCTGCTGGCCTTGAATCAGGATGACAGCCACCAACGCGGAGCCGATCTCTACTTCTTTTCGCTCGATCCCGAGGCAGAAGCGGAGCAGGCGGCAGAGCGCATGCGCTATCAGGGGATCAAGCAACCCATGGTGCTTGCCTCGAATACCGCCACCGGCAAGCGTTTGGCTGAACGCTTTAGCCAGCAATGGCAGTCGCTGACCGAGGATCCGGTGGAGATCCACTACTTCCAAGGCAACGACGACATGCGCCAGAGCGTGCAGCAGGCGATGCATGTGGATCAAAGCAATGCCCGCATCGACGAGATCAAGCGCCTGTTTGGCAACAATACCAAAGCCGATTTCCGCTCTCGCCGTGATATCGACGCGCTGTATCTGGTCACCACCGCCAATGAGGTTCGACTGCTCAAACCCTTTGTCGATGTCAATCTGGCGGTGTTTGCCGATCCCCTGCTGCTCTACGCCAGCAGCCGAGCCCACGGCGAACTGCAAAACGATCAACACGCTGCCGAACTGGAAGGCTTGCGCCTTAGTGACATGCCCTGGCTGTTAAGCGACAATGCCCAGCAGCAACAGGCCGCCGAGCTGTGGCCGGAGCGCTCACTGTCGCTACAACGCCTGTACGCCATGGGGTACGACAGCTGGAGTCTGATCGATCGCTTGGCGCAGATGCAGGTCTTTACCGGTTATCGCATGCGCGGCTTGTCCGGACAATTGACGGTGGATCCCGACGGCAATCTGGAACGCCAATTGGACTGGGCACGCTACCGTCGCGGCGCCCTGCGGCCAGAGTAGATGCGCAGCCGTGGCCTCGAGGCGGAGCAGCACGCCTGCGACTATCTGCAGGCGCAGGGGCTGCGCCTGCTGGAGCGCAACGTACAGTGCCGTTTTGGCGAGATCGATCTGATCATGCGTCACGGCGAACAACTGGTCTTTGTCGAGGTGAAATACCGCCAAAGCCGCGGCTTTGGCGGCGCAGCACAGGCGGTTACGGCGGCCAAACAACACAAGCTCAGAGCCACTGCTTTATGGTATCTGCAGCAACAGGGCTGGGGCGAACGCCCCTGTCGATTTGACGTTCTGGCCATCGATGGGTCTGAACTCAACTGGATTCAAAACGCATTTTAAGAGGATCACGCCACCATGCTGGAGCGTATCAAAGAGAGCTTTACCGAAAGCATTCAAACCAAGATCGATGCGCTGGAATCACTGCCTGAATCATTGGAAAAAGCCTCAATGGCCATGGTTCAGTGCTTGCTGAACGGCAATAAGATCCTGATCTGTGGCAATGGCGGCAGTGCCGGCGCTGCCCAACATTTTGCCGCCGGCTTGCTCAATCGCTTCGAGATCGAACGCCCCGGTCTGCCCGCCATCTCGCTGTCAACCGATACCACCACCATGACCGCCATCGCCAATGACTACAGCTATGAAGAGATCTTCTCCAAGCAGGTTCGGGCGCTCGGCCAGCCCGGTGACATCTTGCTGGCGCTCTCCACCAGTGGTAACTCCGGCAACGTTATCAAGGCCATGGAAGCTGCGGTGAACCGGGACATGACCATCATCGCGCTGACCGGCAAAGACGGCGGCGCCATGGCGGGCCTGCTGAGCGATAACGATACCGAGGTGCGGGTACCAAGCAATCGCACCGCCCGGATCCAAGAGGTGCACATGCTGGCCCTGCATTGCCTATTTGATAGCATCGATCGCACCCTATTTCCGCAAGAGGACTGAGTCATGTGGCGCTTATTCGGGATCCTGTTAGTCGTAACGCAACTTACCGCCTGTGCCGGGATCCTGATGGCCGGGGCGGTCGGCGGTGCCGTGATGGTCAACGATCGCCGCTCCATGGGCAGCCAGATCGACGATCACGCCCTGGAAGTGCGTTTGTCCGCAGCCTTGCGTGAACATGACGATCTGCGCCAGCAGACCCGGATCAGCGCCATCAGCATGAACCAGCAGGTGCTGCTGATAGGCCAAGTGCCCAACGACATGTTGCGCAATAAAGCCATTAAGGTGTTGGAGCAGGTCGAGGGCGTGGGCCTGATGCACGATCAGATCCGTCGCGGCAGCCCGATCGGCTTTAGCGCCATCAGCAATGACAGCTGGATTAGCACCAAGGTGAAATCCCGCATGTTCGGCGATGGGGAGCTCGATGCCATGCGGATCAAGGTGATCACCGAGAATAACGAGGTGTTTCTGCTGGGTCTGGTGACCCAAGAGGAAGCCGAACGGGCGGTGGAGATCGCCCGAACCACCGCTGGCGTGCGCAAGGTGGTCAAGGTGTTCGAGTATCGCTGATAGCTGATCAAAAACGCCCCGCTTAGACTAAGCGGGGCGTTTTTTATGGCGATTCGACTTAACGCGGCATCGCCGGCAAGCCTACGGCGTCGTAGACCTTAGCCAAGGTTGCCGCCGCCTTTTCGCGGGCGCGCTCCGCGCCGGCCTTCATCACCTCGTCAAGATAGGCTTGATCCGCCCGGATCTCGCGGAAGCGCTGCTGCATCGGCTCCAGCATGGCCACCACGGACTCGGCGGTCGCCACCTTCAGATGGCCATACATCTTGCCTTCGAACTCCGCCTCGATCTCCGCAAAGCTCTTACCGCTGGTGGCGGAGTAGATACTCATCAGATTGGACACGCCCGCCTTGTTTTCCAGATCGAACCGGACCACGGCCGGATCATCCGAATCGGTCACCGCCTTCTTGAATTTCTTGGTGATCACCTTGGGATCTTCCAGCAGACCGATGCGGTTGTTGGCGTTGTCATCCGACTTCGACATCTTCTTGGTCGGATCCTGCAGGCTCATCACGCGCGCACCGGTTTGCGGGATATGCGGCTCAGGCACGACAAAGGTGTCGCCATACAGGTTGTTGAAGCGGGTGGCGATATCGCGAGACAGCTCCAAGTGCTGCTTCTGATCGTTGCCCACCGGCACCTCATTGGTCTGATAGAGCAGGATATCGGAAGCCATCAGTACCGGATAGCTGAACAGACCCGCGTTGATGTTGTTGGCGTGGCGGGCCGACTTATCCTTAAACTGGGTCATCCGGTTCAGTTCGCCCATCTGGGTGTAGCAGTTCAGGATCCAGCCCAGTTGGGTGTGCTCCTGCACGTGCGACTGAACAAACACCGTGCTCTTGCGTGGATCGATCCCCACCGCCAGATACAGTGCCAGCGTATCCATACAGGCGTTACGCAGCGCTTCTGGGTCCTGACGTACCGTGATGGCGTGCAGATCAACGATGCAGTACAAGGCATCGTGGCTATCCTGCAGGTTCACCCACTGGCGCAGTGCGCCCATGTAGTTACCTAGAGTCAGGCCGCCCGAAGGTTGGGCGCCACTAAATACAACGGGTTTGCTCATTGGATCTCGATCTCGGTTAACGCCGGCAACAGCGCCAGCAGATGGTCAAAATTATCCAGAGCATGATCCGGATCCAAGGTGCGAATGTCCAGCCCATAGTTATAACCGTAGCTCACACCCACGGTCGAACACCCCGCCGCCCGCCCGGCTTCGATATCGTTTCGCGAGTCACCCACCATTAACAGCTGCTTGGACTGCAGCTGCCACTGCTGCAGAAGAGTGGTCAGCGGCAGCGGATCCGGTTTACGTCGTGGCAAGCTATCGCCACCAAACCAACATTCGATGTATGGCGCGATCCCGCAATCATCCAACAACCCTTGCACGTACTGCGCCGGCTTATTGGTGACCACCGCGATCCGATAGCCCCGTGCTTGCAGCCGCTCAAGCGTAGACCCAACCTTGGGATACAACAGTTCAGGACCCGCTCGATGCTGACCATAATGCCAGTGGAAGCGTACCAGCGTTTCAGCCACCAACGTCTCATCCAACCGGGGGTCAATCGTCACATCCGCGGACAATGCGCGGCGGATCAATACCTCAGCCCCATTCCCTATCCAGCCCAATGCATCCTGCGTCACACAAGGCGTCCGCCCCATATCCACTAATGCTGCAGCGGCCGCCGCAGCTAAGCTGGGGCCGCTGTTAACCAGTGTGCCGTCCAGATCAAACGCAATCGCGCGTACCTCCGGTAAAGCCATCAGTTCGTTACTCCCTGTAACTCTGCCCGCATCTGATCGATCACCGCCCGATAGTCCGGCTGATTGAAGATCGCCGAGCCGGCGACAAACATATCCGCCCCGGCCGCCGCGATCTCGGCAATATTATCCACCTTCACGCCGCCGTCGATCTGCAAGCGGATATCGCGGCCACTGGCCTCAATGCGCTGGCGTACCTGACGGATCTTGTCCAAAGTACCCGGAATAAAGGACTGACCACCAAAGCCGGGATTAACCGACATCAGCAGGATCACATCCAGCTTATCCATCACATGGTCGAGGTAATGCAGCGGGGTTGCGGGGTTGAACACCAAGCCGGCCTGCGCGCCACCGGCCTTGATCAACTGCAAGGTTCGATCAATGTGCTCAGACGCTTCAGGGTGGAAGGTGATGATCGACGCTCCGGCCTTAATAAAGTCTGGGACTAGGCGATCCACCGGCTTCACCATCAGATGCACATCGATCGGCACGGTCAGCCCACGTCTATCCATATCGGCGCGCAGGGCTTGGCACACCAGAGGACCGATGGTCAGATTGGGCACATAATGGTTATCCATAACATCAAAATGCACCACATCGGCGCCCGCATTGAGCACCTGGGACACATCTTCCCCGAGGCGGGCAAAATCAGCGGACAGGATCGAAGGGCAGATCAGAAACTCTTTCATATACCGTTGCTCTTTAGTCGGCGACTTGAGCTTGGTATGTTAATCGCTTTCACTTATCAGACCCAAATGGTCTTTTATGAGCCGTTTGCAATTCCATCCCTGCTGCGATTATGGTGCTCCTACCCCCAGGTCCACCCCGCATTGAAGCATGACGTTCCGGGCTCGAGCCCACCATTGGATAATTAGGGATTGGATGATGAAAAAGATTGTACCTCACGTAGTAGCCGCGTCCGTGTTGGCCGCTTCGAGCTCTGTCGCTGCCATTGAGTTAGGCGCCGATACCGAATTGAGTTTTAACGCGACACTGGCCAGTAACTACCTGTTTCGTGGTGTCAGCCTTTCCGACGATGATTTTGCCGTTCAGGGTGGGGCTGACTTAGCTCACGGCTCAGGCCTGTACGCCGGCATTTGGGCGTCCACCTACGATAACGGTGGCGATACCGAAACCGAGGTTGATTGGTGGGCGGGCTATGGCTTTGATCTCAGCGACAGCCTTTCTTTGGATGTCGGAGTGACCCGCTACTACTACCCGAGCGTCGGTGGCCACACCACCGAATGGTACGCAGGCGCCGCCATTGCGGATGCGACCGTCACCCTATTCTATGATCAGCACATAGAACAATGGTATTTCCAGGGGGGCTACGACTTTACCCTGCCTGCTGACGTTGTCCTCAGCGCCCACGTCGGTTATACCGAGCCCGACGAAGCGTCCGGCTTCTATGATCTGGGATTGACCGCAAGCTATGCCATCAATGATCACATCGAGGTGTTTGGCGGCGCGGTGTACCATGAAGAAGAAAAAGACAATTACGTCGCCGGTGTTAACTTTTACTTCTAACGATTAGCGCCGTTAGCACTTTTGCAACACCGCTGATATAATCGCCTCCAGAGATCGACTCGGGAGGCGATTGTGTTTTTGCGAAACCGCAAACACCTAAAGGGAATGCTGCTGACGGGCGCCGCTGCGCTGCTGGCGTTGTCGGCTTATGGCTGGTTGCAGCAAGAGTGCACAGGTACCTGCCTCCAGGCGGAGGCCAAGCTCAAGTGGCATCAGTGGATCGCCGGCAGTGACAGCGGCCAGATCCACTTCGTTGATCTGCTTGAACTGCTCTATCGGCCGCAAGATAACCGTAGGCCCACTCAGTGATCCGGATCATCGGCTCGATACTGGCCGCCCTGTTTGGGGTGCAGTCCGAAGCCAATCGCCAGCACGACTTCCAACAACGCTCCGCCCTGCCCTACCTGCTGACCGGGCTCGTCGCCCTGCTCCTGTTCGTCCTGAGCCTTGTGCTCGTCGTGCGCTGGGTATTAGCGGCGGTATAAGGCGAACAACTCGTCCACCTTCTTGCGTCCACTGGCCTTCGGGCTGATGGAGCGCGTCACCTTCAAACTTTCCAATTGCGCGGCATGGTACAGCTCCTGCGCCAAAGGCGTGTCATGGTTGCTGATCAACACCGTGGCCCCCTGCTCCTGAGCGATCTCGTGCGCCCCTCGAGCCAATAAGGCCTGATCATCCAGGCTAAATCCGCCGGACGCATAGCTGGTGAAGTTGGCTGTGGTTGATAACGGCAGGTAGGGCGGATCGCAATACACCGCATCTCCGGAGCGCGCTCGAGCCATTGAATCGGCATAGCCTTCACAGAAAAAGGTCGCTTTTTGGGCTTTTTCGGCAAAAAACCATAGCTCCTTTTCCGGGAAATAAGGCTTCTTGTAGGAGCCAAACGGCACATTAAATCCGCCGGACTTGTTGTAGCGGCACAGGCCGTTGTAACCAAACCGGTTCAGATAGAGGAAGAGCACCGCTCGGCCCCAGCGCTCGTGAGTCTGGTTAAACTCGGCGCGGATCCCGTAATAGGTTTCCTTATCGTTGTTCTCGGCGGTAAACCACTTCTTCGCTTCACGAATGTAGCCATCCGGATCCCGCTGCAGGGTCTGGTACAGGCCGATCAGATCCGGGTTGATATCGCTTAGCAGATACTCGGAGAAATCCGTATTCAAAAACACCGAGCCCGCCCCGACAAAGGGCTCGATCAAGCGATCACTCTTAGGCAAGCGCTCAGCGATCTGCTCGACCAGCTTGTACTTGCCGCCCGCCCATTTGAGAAAAGCTCTGGATTTCATTATCTGCCAACCGTTTTCTGCGAAAAGCGGAGATTCTACCCTTGTTGCCGCAGGATCTCAGCCAATAGTTGCTCTTCTGATAGCTCTTTTTGCACTGCAGCCATCGATTTGATGTAAGGCGACAGGCTTTGAATCCCTTCGGGCATCTGTGCCAACGCCGCAGCGGCCGCCTGTCGATCCTCGAAGCCGCCCAGCACCAGAACATACCAAGGCTGCGGCTGCCGATCGATGCGGTAAACCGTCACATCATCATCGATGCCATGGCTGGCCATAAAGCCAGCGATAAGTTTAGGGTAGGAGAAGACCGCCAGCTGCAACACATAGCTGTCAGCGGGACGCTGCAGCAGCGGCTGTTGCGACAAAGGCACACTGATCTCGGTCACCGGCGCCACGGCCACCTCGACCGGCGGCACGGACAGATCGATCTCCGCCTCGGGCAGTGCCACCTCGGCCTGGATCTCCCCAGCCAAAGGAAGATCAGACGCAACGGCCTCCGGCGGCCAGCTCCCGGCCAGATCCGACGCAACGGCCTCCGGTGGCCAGCTCCCGGCCAGATCCAGTGCCGCCCCATCCAGCGCCCACTCTTCCTGCCGGTCGTCCGGATCAGACTCAGGCACGCCCTCAAGCGCAATCGAGCTCACAAACGCCAGCGGCACGATCTCGTCATCAGCGGACACCGGGCCCTCGGCAACATCGGACGCCAGATCCCATGCCTCAGGCTCGGCAGCAGGCTCCAACCAAAGCCAGATCATCAACGCCAAAACCAGCACCGACAAGGCAGCAATGCCGCCCCGATGGGCTGGGCTGATCGCGGCTAAGGGCCGAGCCTCACGCAGCTGCTCCACCAAGCCGACCACGGCGCTGGCACTGCCATCCGACTGACGCAGCTGCCGCTCAAGCGCCTCGTCATTCGCCACCCCTTGCTTGCCACCTTGCAGAGCCAACTGTTCATACAAACGCTGACGCTCTCGCAGTGGCAATGCGCCGATCTCAACCGGCAACAAGCGCGCACTGAAGCTTTCGGGCAGTTCAGCCTGCAAACGCCCAACGAGGCCGTCCTCACACACCAAGATCAAGGTCACGTGCAAGGTCACCGCTTCGCTATCCATCACCAGCGTCAGCAGCTCAGCCAATAAGGTGTCGGCCACCCAGTGGGCGTTATCGATCACCAGCAGCAACCGCCCCGGGATCTCCGGCGCCAGTCGCTCTAGTGTGTCCGGCAGGGGCTCGAGGCTATCAAAAACGGCATGGGGGATAAGCTGATGGATCAACTGCTCGCGCAGGCGAGCGGGATCGCCTGCGGCCGTCGCGGTCAGAAAGGCTTGGTTAAACTCGCCACTGTGCTCGAGCACAGCTTGCGCCAGCACGGTTTTCCCCATGCCACGCGCGCCATGCAGCAAGATCAGATGATCGCCGTACTCGGTCAGGTAGCGCAAACGCTCCAGCAAGCTTCGCTGGCTGGGCAGCAAGGTGGAGGCTGCTGCAGGTTCACTCATAGATCGTGCAGAAAGGTCCGCAGTTGCGCTTCGGTCACATCCGCCGTCACGACCGCACGCCCTAAGGTGCGCGGCAGGATCAGCCGGATCTGGCCATTAAGCGCCTTTTTATCGCGTCGCATATGGGGCAGGTATTGCTCCGCCACCATATTATCTGGCCCCGCCACCGGCAGTTCGAACGCCTGAAGCAGTGCACGGATCCGCGCGATCTCGGCGTCATCCAGCCAACCCAGTTGATGGGACAGCAGTGCAGCCTGCATCATACCGGCGGCCACCGCCTCGCCGTGCAGCCAAACTCCGTAGCCCTGCTCGGCTTCGATAGCGTGGCCAAAGGTATGGCCCAAATTGAGCAAAGCCCGCACCCCTTGCTCTGTCTCGTCTTCGGCTACCACCTCAGCTTTGATCTCACAGCAGCGACGGATCGCGTAGATCAGCGCCTCTGGTTGCTGCGCCTTCAGAGCCTGTTGCTGCGCTTCAAGCCACTGAAAGAACTCGCCGTCCCAGAGGATCCCGTATTTGATCACCTCGGCCATGCCCGCCGCAAATTCGCGCTCGGGTAAGGTCGACAGGGTACGAGTATCCATCAACACCAACTCCGGCTGATGAAATGCGCCGATCATGTTCTTACCCAGCGGGTGATTGACGGCCGTTTTGCCGCCGACCGAGGAGTCGACCTGTGCGAGGAGGGTGGTGGGGATCTGAACGAAGGAGACGCCACGCTGATAACAGGCCGCGGCAAAGCCGACCATATCACCGATCACACCACCGCCCAGCGCCACCAAGGCGCAATCACGCCCCAGATCCAGCGACAGGGCCCGTGAAAAGATGGTATCCAGCGTCGCTAACGTTTTCTCCGCTTCACCATCTGGCAACACCAAGGTGTCGACCAGCTTGCCCGCTTGACGCAGCAGCGTGCAGGTCCGCTCTAAGTACAGCGGTGCCACCACATCATTGGTGATCACCAAGGTGCGATGGGGCTTCAATTGTGCGAGCCATTCCTGTCCCGAATCCAATAGATCCGGTGCAATGATAATGGGGTAGCTGCGCGTCCCCAGCTGTACGTCGATCCGTTCCATGGGTTGCCTACTTCAGCGTTAGAAGCCTAACCGCTCAATGATCTCGTTCGCGACGATCTTGGCGCTTTGCTCGTCGGTGCGCACCACCAGATCTGCGACCTCTTCGTACAGAGGATTACGCTCACCGGCCAGCTTTTCCAGAACCTCACGCGGCTCATCCACCTGCAGCAGAGGGCGACGCTTATCACGCTGGGTGCGAGCGACCTGTTTGTCGATGGTCGTTTCCAAATACACCACGATGCCACGCGCAGACAGGCGATTACGCACCTCTTTGCTGATCACAGAACCACCACCGGTGGCCAACACGATCCCCTGTTTTTCAGTGAGATCGGTGATCACGCGCGCTTCGCGCTTACGGAAACCTTCTTCACCCTCGACATCAAAAACCCAAGCGATATCGGCACCACTACGGGCCTCGATCTCTTGGTCAGAGTCAAAAAATTCCAGGTGAAGCATTTGTGCTAGATGTCTACCAATGGTGCTCTTACCAGCGCCCATGGGACCAATCAGAAAGATATTTCTTTTTTCAGCCATTTCTACAGTCGAGTTAATAAAATACTTAAGCTAGCGACCACCTGAGTGGCGGCGGAAAATTACCCACTTTGACGCTAATTTTGGTGGCAGATTATCGCAGGGAATGGCGCAGCAACGCAATAGAAGGCGGTGCAAAGCACCGCCGTAAATGATGACTTAGAGCTCTTCAGTAACAATTTTCGGGGTCACGAAGATCAATAACTCCTTCTTCTCGGTGAAATCACTGGTGTTGCGGAAGAACCAACCCACCAAGGGAATGTCCCCCAATACCGGCACTTTAGAAACCGTATTGAGCTGCTGTTGCTGAAAGATCCCGCCGAGTACGATGGTCTCGCCGTTGCGGGCCAAAACCTGAGTAGAGATCCGCTGAGTGTCGATCGCCGTGGCCGGTCCCGTGGCCGTTTGCACCGTTTCCCCCCGCGTGTCCTGCGTCACGGTCAGATCCAATACCACCCGATTATCCGGCGTGATCTGCGGCTTGACGGTTAAACCCAGCACCGCTTTTTTGAATTCGACCGAGGTCGCCCCACTGGAGGTGGACTGCACAAAGGGGATCTCGACCCCTTGCTCAATAAAGGCGGTGAACTGATTGGCCGTCGTCAGGCGGGGGCTGGCAATGATCTCCCCCTTGTTTTCCCGCTCCAGCGCGGACAACTCCAGATCCAGCAAGGTGCCATCACCCAACTTGGCCACATGGAACGCAATACTGCCCGCTGGCTCAGCCACCGGAAGGTTCACGTTCAGTCGATCGCCGATCGAGGGGATCGTGCCATTGGCGATCCCCTGCGCTCCCTCAAGGCTGCCAGAGGTGCCACGATCATTTTGTTGATCGGTAACGCCCCAGCGGATCCCGAGCTCTTCGTTGATGTTGTCGCGAATGGTCACCATGCGAGACTCGATCACCACTTGTTTGATCGGAATATCCAGCACTTCCACCAAACGATGGACGTCCTCCAGCCGCTCGGCCGTATCCTGCACGAGCAGGGTATTGGTCCGCTCATCGACCGAAACCGTGCCCCGCTCCGACAGCAGGCTACCGGCATCGCCACTGAGCAAGTTAGCGATATCCGAGGCCTTGGCGTAGTTGATCTGAACGTATTCAGAGAACAGCGGAGCCACCTCTAATTTTTCCTGCTGATCACGCAGCTCCTGATTTTCCTGGGCCGCCAGCTCTTCTCGTGGCGCGACCAGCAAGATGTTGCCCTCGACCCGCTTATCTAGGCCATTGATCTTTAGGATCATGTCCAAGGCCTGATCCCAGGGCACATCATCCAGATTTAACGTTAGGTTGCCGTCAACGGAGTCCGTCGTCACCAGGTTAAACTGATTATGATCGGCGATGATCTGCAGCACGGTGCGGATCGGGATATCCTGAAAATTCATCGACAGCAGCGAGCCGTTGTAGCTCTTATCCAGCGGCTTAGGTCGCTCGGGCGGCGTCAGGGTGAGGATAAACTCCGCCCCTTCCTGCCGGTGTGAGAAATCGAACGCAGCCCCGCCCATGTCCAACCTTATCTGGCTATTATTGCCATCCCGGAAGGTCTCAAACCCCACCACTTGGGTATTAAAATCCTCCACATTCACCACATACAGCAGCTCATCGGCAATTTGGGTGTTGTACAGGGTCACCATCAGATCGGCGCCGAGTCGCTGCAGATCCACCGCCGCTCTGGCTTGGCTCAAGGAGAGGATTAACTCCCCGCTGTCATGGTTGGCGCGATGAAAATCGATCGCCTCAATGGCAGTCACATGACGTGCTTCCTCGCGAGACGCCGTCGCGGCCTGCAAACCTGTGCTGTCATTTAAGATCAGGCGATAAACGCTGCCATCCCGCTCACTTTGGTATGCCACCATCTTGTCTAACTCAATGGTCACCACCAAGGTCTCATCGTCCGAGTGCAATAAGATATCCCCGACCCCACGACTCCCTACCGGAATACGCTCCGTCTGCAGGCCGGAATGGCTGGCAGCAAAGCGCAGTTGCAGTTGAGCGGGATCGCTGGCGATAAGCAGTTGAGGCTCGGCGATCGCCTGCTCAAACCGAAACTCCAATTCAAGCTGCTCGCCAACCTGGCCTTGATAACGCAGATCCGCCAATTCCGCGGCCTGCAATGAGCTCATCCCGCAGGCCACAACAACCCAAAAGCCAACACACCAGAAGTGCCGCAAGCTCGATAACCACTTTCTTCCATGCATGGTTTGCTTCCTTAATGAATTCACTCGATCACCATCGCCAACTGCGTTTCGCGGCTATGCCAACATCCCTTGGCATCCGGGATCCATTCGGCCACCACCAGACCCGTCGCACCGATCGCTTTCACCTGCCCGTGGTACAAACCCAAAAAATCACCCACGCCAACGGTATGGATCGCACCATCGCCAGATTGAAGTAATGCCCACTTTTTTTGTGCGTCTTGCAAGATCCCTTTGAGCGCAAAGCTGTCTATTGCATAGGCTTCCAAAGCCCCTTTGGTGCGGGTCAGATCAGGTCGGGGGCAGTCTTGTGCGGGCGTTTGCTCTTGCTCACTCAAGGACACCTTCTGATACCGAAACGGGCTGCGCAGCGAAGACGCCAAATAGGGCACTCCGACGATCTCCAGAGCCGGAGGGGCCGCCTCGGTAAAGGGCACTGGGGTTGCCTGGACCTCTGCGACATACTGACGCAGATCCGCCATGCCACCGCCACAACCAGCCAACATGACGCTGAACAGTAGAGCATATCGACGCATCATTGCTTACCCCCTTCGACACTGGCCGCCAGCTCAGAGAAGCGGTAAGTCTTCGCCAGGACCGTCATGCCGATCTGCCCTTCATTCGCCACCATGACAAAATCATGCAGACTCACGATCCTGGGCAAACCCGCCACGCCGGCCGAGAAGGCACCAAAATCGTGATAATCACCACTGAGCTTCATTTCGATGGGCAATTCCACGTAAAAATCGCGCTGCAGCTCCGGCTTCCAATTGAGGCTTTGGATCCCCAGATCCGCATCCGTTGCGAGGAAAGTCACCGAATCAAGCAATCGCGGCATCTCATTCGCGGTTGGCAGCATGGTCAGCATCGCATCAAACTGTGCCTGCATCTCCTCCAACAAGGCGTGATGCTTGGGCAGGTTGGCCGCCATGCGGTACTTCCCTTCAAACTCCTGCTTGAGCGTCACCTCTTGCTGCTTCATCTGCTCCCATTGCGACACAGAGTCACTGATCAGCAAGAAGTAGCCTGCCACCATGATGAGGATCGCCACCACCACCGCCAACCCGATCTTGGCCGGCCTGGGCCAACTGCCGAGGGTGTCAAAGTCCAGCTCGTTCAATTGCTGCATGTTCATGGCGCCTGCCCCTCTGCCAGCTCTGCTTCCACCACGGGATCCTCGAGCATCACGGTGACATCCAGCTTAAAGGCATGCTCTCGCGTGGTTTCGCCTGCCGCAGCAACGATCTGGTGCACCTTCGGGGCCGCCAACCATTTCGAGCCCTCAACCTGGCGCATCATATTGGCCAGGTGGTTGTTTGAATCGCAAAAGCCCTGCAGAGAGACCGAGCTTCCCTTGATCTCTAAACGGGTCAAATAGACCCCGGGCACCATCACTTGTGCCAACTCGTTCATAAGCTGTACCGGCAAGTGGCGTTCCTGCTGCAGCGCCTTGATCACATCGATCCGTTTGAGCAGCTTGGCCTTCTTCTCTTTGATCCGCTTGATCTCGGCGATCTGCGCATCCAGCCGAGCGATCTCCTGCTGCAGATAGGCGTTACGTGCCTGTTGGCCTTGCTGCAACTGGCCCAACATGACATTGGTGAGCAGCAACACCAACACACACACACCGGCGACACCACCCAAGATCAACAGATAGTGCTGCCGGGCCCGCGCGCGCTGCGCCTCCCGCCACGGCAAAAGATTTATATGTGCCATGGTTCGAAACTCCTTAAGGCCAAGCCGCAAGCCACCATATAGCTGGTGATATCATCACCCACCTGTTGGCGCAGCGTGTCTGAGGCGATCAACCGGCCCGCAAAGGGATCGGCGATGTAACTCGGGATCCCCAGCTCGCCGCTGAGCATCGACGCCAACCCCTCGATCCGCGAGCTGCCACCGCACAGCAGCAGGCAATCGACCTGTTCATAGGGGGTCGAATTGCTGAAGATCTGGAAGGTACGGCGAACCTGCTGCAGGAATTGCGTCTGGAAAGGCGTGAGTACCTCGAACACATAGTTGCGCGGCAGCTCTCCGGCGATCTTTGCCCGCTCGGCTTCATCAAAACTCATGCCGTAATAGGATTGGATCGCCTGGGTAAACTGCTCTCCGCCAAAGGCCTGCTCGCGGATAAACACGGTTTCACCATCCGCCACCAAGGCGAAGGTCGTCATGCTGGAGCCCAGATCGACCACGGCAACGACTTTGCCTACCCCGGCATTGGGCAGTTGCTCCGCCAACAGCTTATAGCTGCGGCCCAAGGCGTAGCCTTCAACATCAATGACCCGGCTCTGCAGTCCGGCCGCTTCCAGCGCTTCGACCCGAGCATCGACATTGTCAGAGCGGCACGCTGCCAACAAGATATCGACTTTCTTGGTCTCTTCATTGGTGTGGATCGGCTCAAAATCGATATTGACGTCATCCAGCGGGTAAGGGATCAAACTGTCGGCCTCGATCTCGATCTGAGCCTCCAGCTCCTCTTCCGACAGTCCCGAGTCCATGTGGATCACCTTGGTCATGACCGTCGAGCCCGATACCGATGCCGCGCCAAACTTGGCGCCTTTGGGCAGCTGCTCTTTGATCGAGCGCATCGCTGCGGCCACGGCTTCGGGATCGCGGATCTCCCGCTCAACCACGGCGCCTTTAGCTAACGGCACCTTTGCGACGCCTTCTAATCGGTAACCCTCAGGCGCCTCGGTAAGCAGGACCGCTTTCACCTCCTGCGTGCCGATATCCACACCCACCAGACTTGGATTTTTTTGCTTAAACCAATCTGCCAGCATCTTCCCTGCCTGTGCATATTTTCCCCACCTCCTAGAATGAACCAATTAGAGGCAATTAGACAACCACTTAGCTACATAATATTTACAACACAAAGTCACCCCGCTGCCTTTTTGGGCATTGGGATGCAAGGTATACTTATCCGCTGTTCGCCTATATCGAGGAATGCAACTGAGTGAAGTGGTTTAAACGTCTCCTGGCCACCTTTGGCATCTTATCCGTTCTGGGACTGGCAACCCTGTTCGGCTTATACGCATGGATCGCCCCGACCCTGCCGGGCGTGGAAACGCTCAAGACGGTGCAGTTGCAGACCCCGATGCGGGTCTACAGCGCCGACGGTCAGCTGATCTCCCAATTCGGCGAAAAACGCCGGATCCCCGTGCGTTACGAAGAGGTGCCGCAACCACTGATCGATGCCTTCCTCGCCACGGAAGACGCGCGCTTCTTTGAACATTATGGGGTGGATCCCATCGGGATCGTTCGCGCCGCCGTCGTGGTCGCGACCACAGGCAGTAAGGCCCAGGGGGCCAGCACCATCACCATGCAGGTCGCGCGTAACTTCTTCCTGACCCGCGACAAAACCTACATTCGTAAGATCAAAGAGATCTTCCTCGCCATTGAGATCGAGCGCGTTCTCAATAAAGAGGAGATCCTCGAGCTCTACCTGAACCGCAGCTTCCTGGGCAACCGCGCCTACGGGATCGGCGCCGCAGCGCAGGTATACTACGGCAAGGTATTGAGTGAGCTGACCCTGCCCGAGATGGCAATGATCGCCGGTTTGCCGCAATCTCCGTCCGTCGCCAACCCGATCCGTAACCCAGAGCGCGCCAAAAATCGTCGCAATGTGGTTCTGCTGCGGATGCGTGAGACCGGCTTTATCACTGACGCGGAATATCGCGAAGCCCGTCAGGCGCCGGTGACCGCGCGCTATCATGGTGCCGAGATCGATCTTTACGCCCCTTACCTGGCCGAAATGGCCCGTGATCACATGGTGGCCACCTACGGTGAGGAGGAAGCCTACACCCGCGGCTTTAATGTCTATACCACCGCCACCGCCGCCACCCAGCGTGCGGCGCAGCGCGCATTGCTAGACAACCTGTTTGCCTATGATACCCGTCATGGCTATCGGGGCCCGGTTGCCGTCCTGTGGCAGCGCCCCACCGACCAACCTCTGTCTGAGTTGGATGGCCCCGATGGGATCGCAGCGGATCTTATCGAGCAGGAGCAGGATCTGACCTGGGATCACGAGACTATCGTCAGTCACCTACGCCAGGTTCGACGCTTCCGCGATCTCCACCCGGCCGTGGTTATTGCGGTCGCAGATAAGACGGCGCAAGTGCTGACGGCCCAAGGGGAGCAGATCGAGCTGCCCTGGTCTGGACTGAACTGGGCGCGAGAATACATCAGCGACACCCGCCAAGGCAGCGCGCCGCGCAAATCAGCCGATGTGGTGCGCGAGGGTGAGCAGATCTGGATCCGAGAGTTTGAGGATAATTGGTGGCTGGCCCAGGTGCCGGATGTCAGCAGTGCCTTTGTCGCCCTGGATCCAACCAGTGGCGCCATCGAGGCCTTGGTGGGCGGCTATGACTTTGGTCAGAGCCAGTACAACCGAGCCACCCAGGCAAAACGTCAGCTGGGCTCCAACATTAAGCCCTTCCTCTACTCGGCTGGGTTAGATCACGGTTACACCCTGGCGTCCTTGATCAACAACGCGCCGATCACCCAATGGGATCGCAGTCAGGGAACGGCCTGGCGTCCACGTAACTCACCGGATGTGTACACCGGCCCGACCCGTGCCCGGCAGGGCCTGGCTCAGTCGATCAACGTGATGGCGGTGCGGATGATCCGCGAGGTGGGGGTCAATAACTTTATCGATCATGCGGTAAGGTTCGGCTTTGACCGCGGCGATCTGCCGGCCAACGAATCCTTGTCTTTGGGTTCAGCGTCCGCAACCCCATTGGAGAACGCCCGCGGTTTCGCCGTATTCGCCAATGGCGGCTATCTGATCGAGCCCTACTTCCTGGATCGGATCGAGGATCATAGCGGGCGGGTGGTGTTCCAGCATCAAGCCAAGATCGTCTGTCCCGAGTGCGAGCAAGCCTTGGCACAGGCTGAGCAACCCACGTCGGCAGCGCCGCTGATCGAGCAATGCCCTTGGCCGCAAGAGCTGCTAGCGCCTAGGGTGATCAGCGAGCAGAATGCCTTCCTGATCAACCAGACCTTGCAGTCCGTGATCTGGGGCGGCGGCAACTGGAGTGAGGGCACCGGCTGGAACGGCACTGCCTGGCGCGCCGCCAGACTGCTCAAACGCCGCGACATCGGCGGTAAGACCGGCACCACCAACGACGCACGAGATACCTGGTTCTCCGGTTATGCGCCGGGCCTGGTGGCCAGCGCCTGGGTCGGTTTCGACGATCACAACCGGGTACTCGGACGCACCAGCTGGAACGCCCACGGGCCGCAGGATCAGATCACCGCGGGTGAGTCCGGCGCCAAAACCGCAGGTCCCGCCTGGAACCAGTTCATGCAGATCGTACTGGAAGGGGTGCCGGAACGCCGCTACAGCGTGCCTGAGGGCATTGTGACGGCCCGGATCGATCTGGAAACCGGCAAGCTCTCCACTCGCTCCGATTCCAGCAGTCGCTTTGAGTACTTTATCGATGGTACCGCGCCGACGGAGATCGCCGACAGCGTCCCGGAGGAGAGTGAGATCTTCGAGCAAGAGATGACCGAAGAGTTGTTCTAAGCCGTCCCCGTCAAATACTGCGCCGCCCCCGACTAGGGGCGGCGTTTTTTTTGGCGCGGTAACGTGTTGCGATCCCACTGGCAGTGCCGGTCGTGCCATTGGCTAGGCAGGTTAACGCCAGCGTAGCCAGGCTGAACGCCAACATTTCCATGAGGCGACGTGCTCCGGGCAATGGCCCCTCAGCGCTGGATAAGGCAGAGCCCGAGCGCTCAATGAAGGCATGCAAAAAGCCCCGAACGCAGATCCGCTCGGGGCTAATCGGACGCTAAGGAGCAGCGCAACTTGGCTTAGTTAAAGTTGTAGGACATCGCCACTTCATCACACGCGTGCTTACGCGGACACAGCTCGCAATCCTTCATCACCTTCTCTGGCAGGATCTCCTTGCTGATCTCATCAAAGCCCATCTTGCCGAAGAAGCCTGGAACGCGAGTCAGCACAATGACCTTCTCCAACTCCAGCTCGCGGCCACGCTGCAGCATGTAATCGACCAAGGCACGGCCCTGGCCTTGACCATGATGGTTCGGATCGATACCAACACTGCGCATCTCCGCCAGCCCGGTCTCGTAGATGTAGAGCGAGGCACACCCCACCACCTTGCCGTCTTGCTCCGCCACGGAGAAGTCGAGCACATCCTGTAGGATCTCGTCGCGAGAGCGCGGCAGCGTCTCGCCCAGCTCCGCCCAGTAGTTGTTGATCTTGTGGATCGACGCGACATCGGACAGACGGGCCGAGCGAACCGCCAATAGCTCCGCTTTGTGAGCGTTGAGTCGCTGCTGCGACACATCCAGTGCATGGCGCACCTGCTTGGGCGCGGTACCCCCCATGATGTCCTGATCGGCGATCTCCTGCGTCGGTGCCATCTTCTGTTGGCCCAGCGCCCGCTCGATCTGCTCCAGCGACGTGCCCCCTTTCGCCACCCGCTTGGCCAGGCAAGCATCAATGGTCAGGTGCTGATACACATCGGACTGGATCTGATCCGAGAACACCTGCAATTCGGCCAGAGTGAAGTCTTCCAGTGCTTTACCCGCCTCAATGGCGGTCAGTACCACTTCACCCACCACATGGTGCGCCTCACGGAATGGCATCCCTTTCGCCACCAGATAATCCGCCAGCTCGGTGGCGTTGGCGTAGCCCTGCTGCGCCGCCGCCAACGTACGCTGCTTGTTGACCTTGACGCCTTCCAGCACCAGGGCGGACATATCCAGACACATCAGCCAGCTGTCAATGGCGTCAAACAGGCCCTCCTTGTCCTCCTGCATGTCCTTGTTGTAGGCCATCGGCAGCGCTTTCATGGTGGTCAGGATGCCGGTCAATGCCCCATAAACCCGACCCGTCTTGCCCCGGATCAACTCCAGTGCATCAGGGTTCTTCTTCTGTGGCATCAGGGAGGATCCCGAGGTCACCGCGTCCGCCAGTTCAATAAAGCCCGCTTCGCCGGAGTTATAGAAGATCAGATCCTCCGCCATCCGCGACAGGTGCATCATGGAGATCGCCGCCGCACTACACAGCTCGACCACATGATCCCGATCCGACACCGAATCCAAGCTGTTGTTGCTGGCGCCACGGAAGCCCAGTGCTTGAGCCAAGGCCTGACGATCCACCGGATAGGCGGTTCCGGCCAGCGCACCACTACCAAGCGGACAGGTATCGAGCCGGTTCAGCCCGTCTTTCACCCGCAGCAGATCCCGCTCCATCATCTCGACATAAGCCATGGCCCAGTGGCCGAAGGTGATGGGCTGGGCCCGCTGCAGATGGGTGTAACCCGGCAGCACGGTATGGGCCTCACGCTGAGCCAACTCCAGCAGTTGCTGCTGCACCTTGACCAGCGCCTCGATGATGAACTCGCCCTGATCCTTGCACCACAGCTTGAGATCGGTGGCGACCTGATCGTTACGGGAGCGGCCGGTGTGCAGCTTCTTGCCCAGATCGCCGACCTTGTCGATCAGCGCCGACTCCACAAAGCTGTGGATGTCCTCAGCATCGGAGCTGAGGATCTGCTCATCCGTCACCGTCTCAGCCAGATCATGCAGCGCCTTCACCAGGCTGCCATGTTCCAGATCGTCGAGCACTCCCACCTGCTTCAGGGCACCGGCCCAAGCAATGGAGCCAGTAATGTCCTGCTGCACCAAGCGATAGTCCACCGGCAACGAGTCGTTGAACAACTTAAAGCGACTGTCCGCGGCGCCGCTAAACCGACCGCCCCATAAGGCCATGATTATTTCTCCTCGCTCTGATCGGCCGCATGCATCGCGGCGATCCGACTGGACAGGCTGAACAAACGGATAAAGCCTTCCGCGTGCTTCTGGTTGTATACCTCATCTTCCTCGAAGGTCGAGAACGCTTCGGAGTAAAGGCTGTTCGGGCTCTTACGCTTCACCACGGTGGCGTGGCCTTTGTACAGCTTCACCACGATCTCACCGGTTACCAGCTTAGCCAGGCTCTCAGAGGCGGCCAGCAGGGCTTCACACAACGGGGTAAACCAGCGACCGTCGTAGATCACGTGGGAGAACTCTAGCCCGAGCTGTTCACGGAATTTGAACGAAGACTTGTCCAATACCATGGTTTCCAGGCCACGCAGCGCCGCATTGATCACGGTACCACCCGGGGTTTCGTAACAGCCGCGGGACTTCATGCCCACCAAACGGTTCTCGACGATGTCGATCCGGCCCACGCCGTTGTTGGCCGCAATATCATTGAGGTAAGCCAGCGCATTGTACGGCGTCATGGCTTCGCCATCGACGGCGGTAAGGACGCCCTGCTCAAAGTTCAGCGTCACGTACTGGGCTTCATTCGGTGCCTGCTCCGGTGATTTGGTCCAGGTCCATACCTGCTCGGTTGGCTCGCAGTAGGGATCTTCCAGCTCACCGCCCTCATGGGAGATATGCCAGGCGTTGGCATCACGGCTGTAGATCTTCTCCGCGCTCGCGGTGGTCGGGATATTTTTCTCAGCCAAGTAGTTGAGCAGATCGGTCCGCGACTTCATGCTCCACTCACGCCAAGGGGCGATCACGGCCAACTGGGGTGCCAGGGCGGCATAGGTGGATTCGAACCGGACCTGATCGTTGCCCTTGCCGGTACAACCGTGGGATACCGCGTCTGCGCCGACCTTCAGCGCCAGCTCCACCTGGGCCTTGGCGATGATGGGGCGGGCCATGGAGGTGCCCAGCAGGTAGGTGCCTTCATACAAGGCACCGGTCTTGAGGATCGGGTTGACGTAGTCCGCCACGAACGCCTCTTTCAGATCGATGACGTAACAGCTGGAAGCACCAGAGGCGATCGCCTTCTCTTCGACGCCTTCCAACTCTTCCGGATCCTGGCCGACATCGGCCACAAAAGCGACCACCTCGCAGTCGTGCTGCTCCTTGAGCCAAGGGATGATGGCCGAAGTATCCAGACCGCCAGAGTATGCCAGTACCACTTTCTTAATTTGAGTCATTGTCGTTGTCCTTCTTGATCTGAATTCTTATTGAGTGAGCAATTGCAGTAACACGGCGTTCTGGGCGTGCATGCGGTTTTCCGCCTGATCCAGAATGACCGAGCCCGGTCCGTCCATCACTTGTGAGGTGATCTCCACTTCCCGGTGCGCCGGCTGACAGTGCAGCACGTACTTCGCGCCACTTTGCGCCATCAGCGCGCTGTTGATCTGATAAGGCTGGAACTTGGCCTTGATGGCCGAGATCGGCGTGTCATCGCCCATGGAGATCCAGGTATCGGCGTACAAGGCATCACAACCCTCCAACGCCGCAGTGTCCGTCGACAGCACTAAGGTGCCGCCATGCTCAGCGGCGATGGCCTTGGCCTCCACCACCATATTGCCGTCAGGGAAATGCCCCGGTGGACACACCACCACCATGTCAGCCCCCAACTTGGCGGCCGCAAACATCAAAGAGTGGGTCACATTGTTGCCGTCGCCGACGTAACCCAGCTTCACCTGACTTAAGTCACCGCAATGCTCTTTGAGGGTCATGAAATCGGCCAGCGCCTGACAGGGGTGGTACAGATCGCACAGCGAGTTCACCACAGGTACCGTCGCATGCTCACGCAGTTCGATCAGGGTATTGTGATCAAACACCCGCGCGACGATGGCGTCGCACCAGCGCGACAGGTTCATGGCAAAATCCTGCACCGACTCACGCTGGCCCAGCGCACCGTTTTGTTGATCCAGGTAGACCGCATGGCCACCCAGCTTATTAATGCCGATATCGAAGCTGACCCGAGTCCGCAGGCTCGGCTTTTCAAACAGAGTGACCACAGACTTGCCTTTAAGGGCGTCCGCAACCGGCGCATAGTCCTGCTTAATGGCAATGGCTTGATCGATGATCGCCAGGATCTGTGCCTGCGTCAGATCTTTGAGTGTCAGTAAATGCTTCATCTCTTTATCCCTTAAGGTTGAACGGCGGTGCCGACCGGCTCGCCGTCCAGCAACGCCGCCAATTGCTCTGGACTCCGCCAACTGGCGATCCGCACACAGTTATTAATGCTCTTGGCCGCCGCCAAGGCCGCCTCCACTTTGACCTTCATGCCCCCTGCAATGACGCCCAGTGCCACCTGCTGCTCAAATCCGGCTTGATCTAGACTGGCGATCAACTGACCTTTGCCATCGAGCACCCCGGAGACGTCCGACAACAAGGTCAACTCCGCGCCCAGCAACTGGCAGATCGCCGTGGCCGCCTGATCCGCATTGACGTTAAGCAACTGGCCGGTTTCATCCACCGCAATGGAGCTGATGATCGGCAGCATGCCCGCCGACAGCAACGCGTCGGGCAAGGTCGACGCCTTGGCCACCACCTCACCGACGCAGCCCAGCGACGGGTCCAACACCTGCGCCTGCACCATGCCACCGTCCGCCAATGACAAGCCGACCGGTACCAACCCGACCTTGCAGGCCGCAGCCACCAGCGCTGTGTTCGCCGTGCCAGCTAGGGCGCCGGCCACCACAGGGATCTGCTCGGCAGGCGTGATCCTAAGGCCCTGCTTCTTATCCGAAGTGAAACCGTTCGCTTGCAGTTGCTGCTCCACCACGATGCCGCCACCATGGACCAGCAACAACTGCCATCCGCCCTGCTGCAGCCCCTGCAAGGTCTCGAATAGCCGTGCGATCCCGGTCTCGCAGGCCAACAGGGCGCCGCCCACCTTGATCACCATGGTCTTCATAATGCACCCTCGATACCAAACCGAATAAGTATGCACTGCAGCGCCTGGCTGGCGGCCCCTTTCATCAGGTTGTCGATGGCACTGGCCACCACCAGTACCTGACGCTCGCTGTCCAGCTTCCAACCCAGTAGGCAACGGTCGGAGCCCGCCACGTCGTCGATCTTGGGCCATTGACCGGCGGGCAGCTGATACACCTTGCTGCTGGCGTCATAACAAGCATACGCCGCAGCCACATCAGCCTCCGTCGTGCCCGGTGCCACCGGCACCGTAACAGTGGCCAGGATCCCGCGCTTGAAGGCCCCTAAGTGCGGGGTGAACACCACGGGGTGATCCAACTGGGTTTCGATCTCCGGCTGGTGCCGATGGCCCAACACACCATAAGGTGTCAGACTGACATTACAGAAACTGGAGATCAGTGAGGCCTTGCGACCGGCACCGGAAACGCCGCTCACGGCATTGATCACAGGAACCCCTTGCTCGCTGATCAACCCTTTCTGTTTCAAAGGCTTTAATGCCAACAGTGAGGCCGTCGGATAACAACCGGGTACGGCGATCAGCGCCGCTTGCGCCAGCGACGCCTGAGCCCACTCTGCCAAGCCATAGACCGCATCCGTCAGGAGTTGAGGCGCAGGGTGGTCAAAGCCATAAAACTGAGGAAAAACAGCGGCATCGGCAAAGCGGTGACCACCCGACAGGTCAAACACCTTGCAGCCATGCTCAAGCAAAGTCGGCGCCAACTGGGCACTGACGTGGTGCTCCGTCGCCAGACAAACCGCATCGGCATCAATGGCGGCCAGAGCGGCATCTGTCAATGGCAACAAGGGCTGATCAACCTGCCCCATAAGCTCTGGATAGAGTGAGGAGAGGGCTTTGCCTTTGTCGGCACTGCCGGCTGAGACGTACAGGCCAGAGAGGCAGAGCTCGTTATGTTGTGCTATCAATTTGGCCAAGATGGCGCCGGTATAGCCGGAGCCTCCAATTACTGCGACCTTAATCATGGTTCTGCTCCTTGCAGTCATAAGTCGTCATTCAGGGATCATACGAAGTTTGGGATCAGAGATACCGCGGCCTGGCGGCCAAGAGAATGGGAGTTATCGTCGTCGATACGCTAAAGGCAGGTTATTCATGATGATCGCTTTCTTTACTGCTCCTTGAGAATGAACCCAGATTACCTTAAGCAATTTATTATGCAACCCCAGTGCATAACTATATTTCCGTATCCGATTCACGAATATCGCAAGCCGCGTTCAACTCCCGGGCGATGGAGTCGGCCATGGTTATTTACCTCTGGACAGCGTGAATTCATCTCACTGTCCTTGACGCATGGTTGATTGCCCCTCAGGATCAACCGGTTAAGCATACTTTTCAGGGAGACAGATCGATGGCCGACATGTACGCCCAACTCAAGGCGAACGTCCATCTGCTGGGGGCGATCCTCGGTGATACCATTCAAGGCGAGCAGGGAGAGGAATTTCTCAGCCGCATCGAAGCGGTGCGTAAACTATCAAAAGCATCGCGTAACGGTGATGACGCCGCTCGTGGCCAGATGCTGGCGCTGCTGGCCGAGATGCCGGATGAGCAGTTAGTGCCGTTCGCTAGCTCATTTAACCAATTCCTCAATCTGGTGAACATCGCCGAACAGCACCACTCCATCTCGCGCAACTGCGATGAGCTGGTGTGCGTTCCCGATCCGGTCGAATTGCTGCTGGGTCGCTTGCTCAATGGCAAAGCCGAGCTGAAACCCGATCAATTGTTGGCCGAGCTAGAGAAGCTGGAGATCGATCTGGTCCTGACGGCACACCCGACCGAGATCACCCGCCGCACCCTGATCAAGAAGTATGCAAACCTGATCGACTGTCTTAGCGAACGGGAAAATCCCCAGCTGTCGAAGCTGGAAAGCAAGCGAAACACCTTGAAGATCCGTCAATTGGTGTCCCAGATCTGGCATACCAATGAGATCCGCAATCAGCGTCCAACCCCGGTCGATGAGGCAAAATGGGGCATGGCCACCGTTGAAGCCAGCTTGTGGCAGGCGGTGCCCGAGTTCCTGCGTCAGCTGAGCGAGCAGGTGCAAGAGCACACCGGCCAATTGCTGCCACCGCACATTGCGCCGGTGAAGTTTTCCAGCTGGATGGGCGGCGATCGCGATGGCAACCCGAATGTGACGGCCAAGGTGTCGCAAGAGGTGCTACTGCGCAACCGTCTGACCGCTGCCCGCCTCTATTTGGACGACGTAAGCCAACTGCACAGTGAGCTGTCCGTCAGTCGCTGCGATGACGCCTTACGCGCCGCCGTCGGTGAGGTACGTGAACCCTATCGGATCCTGCTGCGCCAGCTGCACGCCAAACTGCAACGCACCCACGATTACTTGGAGCAGCGCCTCGACGGCCACCACCCCGAGATCGAAAGCGATGCGCTGATCTGGCAAAAGGCCGATCTGTTGGCACCGCTAGAGCTGATTTACAACAGCTTGATGAACAGCGGCATGCACCTGATCGCCAACGGCCGTTTGCTCGACACCCTACGTCGGGTTCATTGCTTCGGCTGCACTCTGGTGAAAGTCGATATTCGCCAATCGTCCGATCGCCACGCCGATGCCATCGCCGAGATCACCCGTTATCTCGGCCTGGGTGACTATAACCATTGGAACGAAGCGGAGAAGCAGGCCTTCCTGCTGCGTGAGCTGAGCAATCGCCGTCCGCTGGTGCCTTCCCAATGGCAACCGTCTGCCAACACGCAGGAAGTGCTCGACACCTGTCGTTTAGTCGGCGAGCAAACTCAGGAAGCCCTTTCTTCCTACGTGATCTCCATGGCCGCAGCTGCCTCCGATGTGCTGGCCGTGGCATTGTTGCTCAAAGAGTCTGATTGCAACTTTGCCATGCCGATCGTGCCACTGTTCGAAACCCTGAGCGATCTCGACAACGCCGCCGATGTGATGCAAAGCCTGTTCACCATCGACTGGTACTTGGGCTACTGCCGCGGCAACCAGCAGGTAATGATTGGTTACTCGGACTCTGCTAAGGATGCCGGCGTAATGGCGGCCTCCTGGGCTCAGTATCGGGCACAGGAAGCTCTGGTGGATATCTGTAACAGTGCCGATGTTGCGCTGACCCTGTTCCATGGCCGTGGTGGTTCTATCGGTCGTGGCGGCGGTCCCGCCCACGAAGCGATCCTGTCTCAGCCTCCGGGCTCGGTAGACAGCCGTCTTCGCGTCACCGAGCAGGGTGAGATGATCCGCTTTAAGTTTGGCGTGCCCAAGGTGGCCGTTCAAAGTCTGGCGCTCTACACCTCTGCTGTACTGGAAGCGACCTTACTGCCGCCGCCGGTGCCGAAGCCAGAGTGGCGGGCCCTGATGGATGAGATCGGCGAGACGTCCGTGCTCGCATATCGCCAGATCGTCAACGAAGAGCCGGACTTTGTCCCTTACTTCCGTGCCGCGACGCCAGAGCAGGAGTTATCAGCTCTGCCACTGGGCAGCCGCCCAGCTAAGCGTAAGGCCGATGGCGGCGTCGAATCCCTGCGTGCTATCCCATGGATCTTCGCCTGGACCCAAAACCGCATGAATCTGCCAGCTTGGTTAGGCGCTGGCGAAGGCTTGCAGCAAGCTGTCGATAACGGCCATCAAGAAACCATGCGGGAGATGTTCCAGCAGTGGCCACTGTTCAGCACGCGCCTGTCGATGCTGGAGATGGTCTATGCCAAAGCAGAGCCAAATCTTGCCCGCTACTACGAGCAGATCTTAGTGCCGGAGACTTTGCACCACTTAGGCGATTCACTGCGCGAGCGACTGCAGACTGGGATCGACTGCATCCTGGATCTGACTCAGGAGCAAAGCCTGATGGAGCTGACGCCTTGGAACAAAGAGTCGGTCGAATTGCGCCACCCTTACATCGACCCGCTAAACTTCCTGCAGGCGGAGTTACTGCGCCGCTGTCGTAAAGAGAATGACAGCCCTGAGCTACAGCAAGCGCTGATGATCACCATTGCCGGGATCGCTGCCGGTCTACGAAACACGGGATAAACGTATGAAGAAGTCGGTTTGGGTTGGGCTTGCGGCACTGCTGCTGGGCGGCTGTGCCACCAGTTACTCGGTCAGTGAATCAGAGCTGGAAGGCCACCTCAACCGGCAACTTCGTTCAGAGCAAAAGATAGAGGGAAGCGGCCTGCTCGGTGCCGAGCTGACGTTTTCTGATATCCAGGTCGAGATCGGTCAAGAGACCGATCGCGTCTCAGTGGCTGCGCACTCGAGGATCAAGGTCAACACTCCCTTGATCCCGTTGCGTGCAGGTTTGGAGCTGCAGTTTAAGGCCACGCCTTGGTACGATAATACCGATCACAGCATCTATCTGCGCGATCTGGAGCTGGCTAACATCGAAGCCAGCCCCAAAGAGCTTGAGCAGATGCTGCTCCCCCTCAGTCGCGAAGCGATGCAATGGGTCCAGCTCTATCTAGAGAATCAGCCGATCTACAAGCTGGAAGAGCAGGGTTGGCAACAAGATATTCTCCGCAAATTTGGTAAAGAGATCCGGATCCGTCCGGGCAAACTTGAGTTTGTCCTCGAGCCCTAACTGATCCTCGTCAATACTGCCCTTGAGCGACCCGCTTGAGATAACCATAGTCCGCCATCACCGGTAGACCAAGCAGATAACGCCGCACCATATCCAGCGCCACCGTCGCCGCCAAGACTCGGATCTGATTGCGTTCTCGAGCCCCTAAACGCAACAACTGAACCTCCACACCGCCCTGGTGCGCCAGTGCAAACGCCACGGTGCCCACCGGCTTATCTTCCGTGCCGCCCTCCGGACCGGCGATCCCACTGACGCTGATGGCCAGATCCGTCCCTGCGCGCTCACGCGCCCCTCGCGCCATCTCCGCCGCAGTCTCCAGCGACACCGCGCCATGACACACCAGCGTCCGCTCAGACACATTCAACTCACGCTGTTTGGCCACATTGCTATAGGTGATCCACCCACCGTGCAGATAGGCTGAGCTGCCCGGGAAGTCCACCAATTGGCTTGCCACCATCCCCCCAGTGCAGGACTCTGCAGTCACAAGTGTAAGTAACCGTTCACTTAGTTGCTGGTGCACTGCCTCTGCAACACTGACCACATTCTCCCCCACTAACGCATCGCCGATCTCACCTCGAATACGCGCCAACAAAGCCTGCCAGGCATCCGCTTGCACCGGCCCACGTCGCATCAGCTTGAGCTCAATGTAGGGCAGCGACGCGCGATAACCCAGATCCACATACTCAGGCAAGGCAATGGACTGCAACAAATGAGCGAGCTGGGACTCACCTTGTCCGATCGTCAACAGGCGGTGCAACGGCATAGCCGCAGCGATCCCGTAGTCCCGCACCAACCAAGGCAAGATCTCATCCAACAGCATCTTCTTCAGCTCAGACGGAACACCCGGAGTAAACACAAACCAGGTGCCTTGCCAGCGCACACGAAAGCCGCAAGCGGTACCGACCGGGTTATCGATCATCACCGCGCCTGCCGGCAACATCGCCTGTTTACGATTAACGTTCGCCATCGGCCGGCCCCGACGTTCAAAAAACGCCGTCATCGTCGTCAGCCAGCCTTGATGCAGCTCCAGTTCAATTCCCATCGCTGCAGCGATCGCCGCGCCACTGAGATCGTCCTCGGTCGGGCCCAAGCCGCCATTGACCAGCACTACATCTGCCCGCCCCGCTGCGGCCGCAAAGGCCGCCGTCAGATCGTCCATCCGATCGCCCACAGTAACGCGAGAGTGGATCTCCACCCCATGCTCCAGCAAGCGCTGCGCCACCCAAGCCGCATTGGTATCGACGATTTGGCCCGACAACACCTCTTCACCGGTGCAGATCATTTCAATATGCATACAGATCTCCCTTAGTGTCCCTACACTATGCCACCCGCTTCCCCCCAGGCAAGCCATAGACAGCTCTTCACGCCAGATAGCATAAACCCAGCCGTCGGGCTGGGTTTATACCAATTGCACTAAAAGTTTGATCTAATAGTGCTTTGATTAGTGACCCGAGCATCGACGATGCATACTTCCAGCGATTTCAAGCAACTTGCCAAGAAAGTCAGCGATTCGAGGATGAGAACG
>NZ_BAABJZ010000104.1:0-121440 GCF_039543565.1 Ferrimonas pelagia
TATGACCACATTGTCGACCAGGTTGCAGATGCTTGGAACAGCTTTCGAAAAGATGCAGAACAAGTGCGGCATCTGTGCAGCAGGGAATGGGCCAGACTGACCAAATAGATAATGGAATTGGTATTATCTATCCGCGGCTTTCAACAAGCCTTGCTGTGGTGTCAGGTATACGTCCGATGGATCTGTGCGCATTGACGCGCCCCGCAGGGCTGCAATGCTCACGCAAGCTCTATTCTGCTAACTGACGAAACCAGGGCTCGAGAAACTCGACTATTTCACCTTGGGCGCGTTGGTTCGGGTGGATCCCGTCGGCTTGCATTAGTTCAGGCTGAACGGCGATTGGCTCCATAAAGAAGGGCACCAAGGTGAGCTCATACTGTTCGGTTAAGGTGGTAAAGATCTGCGCAAACGCTTGGGTATATCGCCGGCCGTAATTGGGCGGGAGGGCGATCTCCGACAGCATGACGCGACTGCCGGCAGCGAGGCTTTGATCGATAATGCTCTCTAAGTTTTGCTGGGTGTGCATCGGTGGGAAGCCGCGAAGCCCGTCATTGCCACCCAGCTCAATGAAGATCCAGTCCGGCGTGTGCTGGTGCAATAGCTTGGCCAATCGATTGCGCCCCCCTGCGGTGGTCTCACCGCTGATCGAGGCGTTGATCAGCGTCAGATCGGGGTGCTTCTGTTGCATCAAAGTGACCCATCCCTCTTTTTCATCCATGCCATAGCTTGCACTGAGGCTATCTCCCAGTATTAAAATGGAGACGGATTGTGCCCAGACCAGGTTGAACCCGGCGCTTAATACAAATACAACGATTAGCAAGGATTGCCGCACTATGATCTCTCCACCCAATGATCTTGCCATTCATGTTTCCGACTTGAGCCGTCATGTCCCCGCTCTAGAGGGGCATTTATCGATCCTTAACGGCGTTGATCTTGATGTCAAGCGCGGCGAGTCTTTAGCCATCACCGGCCCCTCTGGCGCAGGCAAGTCGACCTTGCTGGCGCTGCTTGCTGGATTGGACCGAGCCGATCAGGGGGCGATCTGGTTAGCCGGAGAGCCGTTGCATCAGCTGGATGAGGAGCAGCGGGCATCCCTGAGAGGCCGGAGAGTTGGCTTTGTTTTTCAGTCTTTTATGTTGGTGGACAGTCTCACCGCGCTGGAAAATGTGATGCTCCCGCTGGAGTTGGCTGGGGGCAAGGCCGCGCGATCGCAAGCCGAAGCACTGCTGCATCGCGTTGGGTTGTCGCAACGTTTGACGCACTTTCCCAATCAGTTGTCCGGTGGTGAGCAGCAGCGGGTCGCCATCGCGCGGGCGTTTGTGAGCCAGCCTGAGATCCTGTTTGCCGATGAGCCGACCGGTAATCTGGATCATCACAACAGCGCCCTGGTGGAGGATCTGTTGTTTGAGCTCAACCGTGAGCATGGCACCACGCTGGTCTTGGTTACCCACGATCTGACCTTGGCACAACGATGCCAGCGTCAGGTTCGGATGGTGGCTGGTCAATTGGAGGCGTCATGACTCCTTGGGCATTGGCATGGCGTTTGTTCCGCCGCGAGTTGCAAGGGGGGCAGTTGCGCCTGATCACCGCTGCCCTGACGTTAGCAGTGTTATCGGTCACCAGTTTGGGGTTGGTCAGTGATCGCCTCAAACAGGGATTAATGGCGCAGGCAACGACGTTCTTAGCGGCGGATCGCGTCCTTAATTCGCCTCAAGCTGTTGCGCCGGAATGGTTGGCGCAGGCGGAGGCTGAGGGGTTAGTGAGTGCACAGGTGCTCTCGTTTCAGTCGATGATCTTTGTCGGCGAGCAATTGCAGTTGGTTTCGGTCAAGGCGGTCACGGCCGAATATCCGCTCAAGGGGCAGATCGAGCCATTGACCACGCTCGACAGCGCGTTACCGAGTCTGGGCACGGTATGGTTTGATGGGCGCTTGAGTCATTTGCTGACGGACTTCAATGAGGTTGAGTTGGGTGAGGCGGATCTTGCCGTGAGCGGCGCGTTCGCTCGTCTGCCTGATGGGGGCTTTAACGTGTTTGCGTCGGCGCCAACGGTGCTAATGCGGATGGAGGATGTGGCACAAACTGGCGTGGTGCAGCCCGGTAGTCGATTGACTTGGCGTTACCAGTTCACCGGCGATCCGGGCGCTATCCAGCGCTTCGAGCGCTGGTTATTGCCGCAGTTAACCAGCAGCCAGCGTTGGTTGGATGTAAAACAGCAAGATTCGCCGCTATCACGGGCGATCGAGCGCGCCGAGCAGTTTATGTTGCTGGCAACCCTGCTGGGGATCGCATTGGCCTGTGGCGCGGTTGGCGTTGCGGCGCGACGTTATTGCCAGCGGCATCTGGATGTGGTCGCCATGTTTAAGACCTTGGGGGCCAGCCATCGCCAGATCCGTCGGGTGTTCATGCTTCATTTGGCGTTGACGACCGGGTTGGGGATCGCCGCGGGACTGATTTTGGGCAGTGCCGGCGCCGGCTTGATTGGCCAGCTGTTGCCTAGCGAGTTGCCGCTTGCGGCGGGCGATCCTTGGCGGGCGATGGCGCTTGGGATCGCGACTGGGTTGATCGCGGCCATTGGATTTACCCTGTACCCCTTGCTGCGATTGCTCAAGGTTCCACCGCTGCGGGTGTTGCGGCGCGATCTGGATCCGATGGCGTGGGGTCTTTGGCTCAATGGGTTGCTGTCGTTATTGGCACTGTCCCTCCTGGCTTGGCTTTATAGCGGCAGTTGGACCATGACTTGGGTATTGATCGCGGGCGCCGGGGCCTTGGCACTTCTGCTTGGGGCGGTGGGTTTTGCTTTGCTCAGTTGGGGCCGACAGCTGGGGATCCGGACCGGCTCGGCGCTGCAGCTGGCGTTGGCCGGACTGCGTCGGCGCGCCGGGGAGAATGTGCTGCAGTTGGTGGGGTTTACGGTGGCATTGATGTTGCTGTTAACGGTATTGGCATTGCGGCAAGATCTGCTGGAGGATTGGCAACGGCAACTGCCCGTGGGTACACCGGATCATTTTCTGGTGAATATTTCGCCGGAGCAGCGCGAGCCGATGACGCAGTTTCTGGCTGAGCGCTCGGTTGCCGCGACCGAGCTGTACCCGATGATCCGGGGTCGTCTATCGGCGATCAATGGCGATGAGGTGCGTCGAGCGGTGACCAAAGAGGCGGAGGGCGAGCCGGGGGCGGACGGGCCTCGGGGGATAGGGCGTGAGTTGAACCTGACCTACCGGACGACCTTGCCGCCGAACAATCCGATCACGGCCGGCCAGTGGTTTGCCTCGGAGGCCACTGATGAGGTGTCGGTCGAGTCTCAGGTGGCACTGCGGCTCGGGATCGGGTTGGGGGATCGCTTGTCTTTCACCATCGATGGTCAGGCGTTCTCGGTGAGGGTCACGAGTCTGCGTGAGGTCAACTGGCAAACCATGCAGCCGAATTTCTTTATGATCTTTCCGCCGGCGGTGCTCGAGCGCTTCTACCCGACCTACATCGCCAGTTTCTATCACCCGCAGGATCAACCCGAGTTGGTGGCGCAATTGATCCGCCAATTCCCGACGGTGTCGGTGCTCGATGTCGGGGCGATGATCCATCAATTGCGGGATGTGGTGGATCAGGTGTCGTTGGCGCTGGGTTGGGTATTGGCCGTTGTACTGCTGGCGTCGAGCCTGTTGTTATTGGCTCAGACCGAGGCAGGAATGGCGTCTCGCCGGCAGGAGCTGGCCATTATGCGGACCATCGGCGCCAGTGGGCGCTTACTGCGCCAGGCGGTGAGCTGGGAATTTGCCTTGTTGGGGGCGCTGTCGGGTCTGTTGGCTGTGATCGTGGCGGAGTTGCTGCTGTTTTTGATCAAAACCCAGTTGTTTGATCTGGTGGTGCAACCGCACTGGATCTGGTGGCCCACTATCCCGTTGTTGGGTGCAGGGCTCATCGGCCTGTTGGGCCGCTGGGCTTGTCGTCGATTGCTGGCTAATCGGTGCGCGGCGTTGCTGCTGCGCTAAGCAGATCCTGCAGGGCGGGTTCGAGCTGGGGGAAGCGGAATTCGAATCCGCTGGCAAGGGCGGCGCGGGGCAGTACGGCCTGGCCGGTCAGTAACAGCTCACTCATCTCGCCTAAGGCGGCCTTCAGTACGAAGCTGGGGGCCGGCAGTTTGGCCGGCCGGTGCAGGGCGTGGCCTAAGGCGGTGCTGAATTCGCGGTTGCTGATCGGGTTTGGGCTGGTGGCGTTGTAGATCCCGGCCGGTGGGGCGTTGTTGATCAGGTGCAGGATCAGGCCGAGCAGATCGCTGCGGTGGATCCAGGACATCATCTGCCGGCCATTGCCTATCGGCCCGCCTAAACCTAAGCGGAAGGCGGGCAACATTTTGTTGAGCGCGCCTCCCTCTGGGTGCAGAACCAAGCCGATCCGCAGCAGATAGAGCCGGCAGTGTGGTTCGACCCGTTTGGCCAGTAGCTCCCAGCGCTCGCAAACCTGCGCCGCAAAGTCCAACGCAGGGCAGGGGGTGGTTTCGTCAACCGGCTCAGCGTCCCGGGGCCCGTAGATCCCGATCGCAGAGGCGTTAAGCCAGATCTTGGGCGGGGCGACCCCACTGTTGCACAAGGCGGCCAGTTTTTGTGTGGTATCCCAGCGAGAGTCACAGATCGCGCGCTTCTTGCGCATGGTCCAGCGGGCGCCGGCGATCGGCTCACCGGCCAGGTTGATCACCGCATCGAAGCCGTCAAGATTGGACAGGGTGGCTAGGGAGCGTAGGTATTGATGTTGATGGCCGAAACGTTTTTCCGCCTGGGCTGGTTCACGGGTCAGGAGGGTGAGTTGATGCTCGTTGAGCAAAGGGAGGAGGGCGGAGCCGATAAAGCCGGTACCTCCGGTGATCAGGATCTTCATCTTGTGGCTCCTTACTGCGATTAGTTGGGGCGTTGCCAACTGAGCGACATCGACACGGAATCGGCAAACCGCAAGGCGTGGGGTTTGTCGATCTCCACCGTGGCGTTGTCGACCCAGTGATGTTCACAGCATAGCCCGAGTACCTCTGCGGTGAGCTTTTCCAGCAGACTAAAGCGATTATTTTCCACCCGCGCGATGATCGCCTTGCAGATGGTGCGATAGTTGAGGGCGTCGTCCATGTTGTCGCTATTGGTGGCGCGGGTGGCGCAATAGGCGATGGTGGCGTTGATCACCACATCTTGTTTGTTTTGGATCTCATCATCGTTTATGCCGATAAAGGTGCGTAAACGTAAATTTTTTATTCGAATTACAGCCTGATCTTGCTTCATAATGTCCCCAATATTTCCTTATGTTGGATAACCAAAGTAATGGTTCCGTCCCCCTTTAATCAAGCTTCTGTTGCTTTGCGTACCACATTGATGCTGGCTGCGCTGGTGGTGATCTTTGCCGGGATCAAGGCCGCCAGTACCATCGTTGTTCCGTTTTTGCTGGCGATGTTTATGGCGATCATCTGCAGCCCTCTGGTCAATCTGTTGATGCGCGCCTATCTGCCACGCTGGCTCGCGATCCTTGCGGTGATCGCCTTGATCCTGCTCGTTAGCGTGTGGTTGGGGGCGGTGGTGGGCAGCTCGGCGGCGGATTTTCGTAGCCAGCTGCCCATGTATCGCGAGCAGCTTACCGGCCAGTTCCAGCCGCTGGTCGATCTGCTGGCCCAGTTCAACGTGCATCTGTCGGTCGAACAGATCCGCGAGCAGTTTGATCCGAGTCGGGCGATGAGCCTGGCGACCGATATCTTGTCCGGGGTAGGCAACCTGATGGCCAATACGCTGCTGATCGTGCTGACGGTGGTGTTTATGCTGTTGGAGGCCTCAGGGGTCAATCGTAAGCTGCACTATGCGTTGGATGATCCTGAAATGCGGGTGAATCAGATCGATCGCTTTATCGAGTCAGTAAACCGTTATCTCGCGATTAAGACCTTGGTTAGCCTGGCCACCGGGGTGTTTTGTGGCTTCGGTTTGTATCTGATCGGCGTGGATTATTACCTGTTGTGGGGACTGCTGGCCTTTTTGCTTAATTACATCCCCAATATCGGCTCGTTCATCGCCGCGATCCCAGCCGTCGCCCTGGCGTTATTGCAGTTTGGCCCGGGCGGCGCCGCCGCTGCCGGCGGGGTCTTTGTCGCTGCCAATATGGTGATGGGCAATGTGATCGAGCCGCGACTGATGGGCCGCACCTTGGGGCTGTCGACCTTGGTGGTGTTCCTGTCTTTGATCTTCTGGGGCTGGTTGCTGGGCTCGGTGGGCATGCTGCTGTCGGTGCCGCTGACCATGATCGTTAAGATCGGCTTGGAATCGTCCAATGATGGCCGCTGGTTGGCGGTTCTGCTTGAGGGCGAGCCCAGCCCCACCAAAACACTTTCTGATGATGATACCGCCGAGGAGCGGGTTTAATGGATCTTGTTACACATTTGCCGGCCGAGTTGCCGGAAACCGGCTGTGTCCGGTTATTTCACGGCCGTGGTCACTGCTTTGCAGGACTGGAGGGCGTTACCTTGGATTGGCTGGCTCCTTCGCTGCTGTTCACCCATTTTTGCCCACTGAGCGAAGAACAGGCGGCCCAATTGGAGGGCCAGATCGCCGTTTGGTGGCAGAGCGTCACGGATCGACCCTTAAGTTTGGTCTGGCAGGATCGTCATAGCCGCCCGGCTCAGACGCGCTGTATCGGCCAGTCTCCGCCTCAGCCCCACTGGGTCGAGGAGTCCGGTCTCTGGTTCGAGTTAGATCTGCTTCGGGGCCAAAATCATGGCCTGTTTCTGGATATGGCCAGCGGTCGTGACTGGGTACGGCAGCACAGTGGTGACAAAAAGGTGCTCAACCTGTTTGCTTACACCTGCGCATTTTCCGTGTTTGCGATGGCCGGTGGTGCCCGTGAGGTGGTGAACCTGGATATGAGTAAGCCTGCGCTGGGCCAAGGCAAGCGAAACCATATGAAAAATGGCTTTGACGCCGGCGTGCGTTACCTTGGGCATGATCTGTTTAAGACCTTTGGAAAGCTGCGAAAGCTCGGCCCATTTGATCTGGTGGTGGTGGATCCGCCCAGCTTCCAGCAAGGCAGTTTTATCGCCACCAAGGATTATCCTCGTTTGCTGCGTCGCCTGGCTGAGCTGATCAGCCCGGGGGGAGAGGCGCTGCTGTGCTTGAACGCTCCGGAGCTTGATCGTGCGTATCTACGCCAGCAAGTGGCTGATCATGCGCCAGAGTTAACCTTTGTTCGACAACTCGACAACCCTGTGACCTTTCCTGAGTCGGACCCCGATCGTGGCCTCAAGGTGTTCCATTACCGTCGGCAGGACGCCGAGAGCAGAGTTAGTCAGGCGTTCTGACCCTCGGCTGATGCCGTGTTGTTTTATGAGCCAGAGCCGGCTGTGCATGTGCCATGCGGCGCAGCCGGATGATCTCACCGATGATCGGAGCTTGCACATCGTGCGGCCGGTGAATTTTTCCCAGAACATGCGCAGCTCGAGCGGCACAACAACCGCTCAATGGCCTGCGCATCATATTGAACCGACGTATTCATCCTCGGTCTCCCTCGTCTGCTTCCCCACCCTGCGCCAACTCGGCGAGCCTTGTTAGAATGATATGTTGTCAGCGGAGGGCGTGATGGCGGATCCGTCTTTCTCTGCTGAACCGATGGCACGCTTGATGTGCTTTTAGCAAATTTCGACACGGTGTTAGACCGAAGATCAGCAAGTTAGCATTAACAGGATGTAATTAAACAACATGACTAATAAAAACAGAAACTTATTGGATCTGGGTGTGAGTTATTGTTAATCTCTGGGTGTGGCTTCACAGGTTTTCACATTGTTTGAGAGGTTAATGGGATGGAACAACAAGACTATCAGGACGCTTATTACCAGATTAAGGATGAAGTCGTGGAAGAGCTTCCGGTCGATCTGGACGAAGATGCTTTCCTCGATTCCTGATCCCACATAAGCTCCAAGATTAAGCAGCGGCCTTCGGGTCGCTGTTTGCGTTTTGGCGCTGACACCTGTGTATCCTGGCGTGTCTCTGATCTAGACTGGCTGCTATTTCCTTGGTTTGAGTAGAAGTATGCGATGGATAGCGTGGTGCGGGGCAGTCATTCTGGGGACGGCTCAGGCCGCCCTGATAGAGCCTGAGGCAGCAACCGGGTTCCAGGCGCGTGAGGTGGCTTGGGGTCAGGACTACATGGCGGCGACCGCCAACCCCTACGCGACGGAAGCGGCTCAGGCGATCTTGGCGCAAGGGGGCAGCGCAGTGGATGCGGCTATCACGGCGCAGATGGTGCTGACCTTAACCGAGCCGCAATCCTCGGGAATAGGTGGTGGGCTGTTTATGTTGCTGTGGGATGCGCAGGCGCAGCAGATGGTCAGCTTAGATGGGCGGGAGACAGCACCGAAGGCGGCAACGCCCTCGCTGTTTATGCAAGATGACGCAACACCGATGCGCTGGTTGGATGCGGTGATCGGCGGGCGCGCAGTGGGCACGCCCGGGGCGGTTGCGGCACTGTACCAAGCCCATCAACGCTATGGTGTGTTGCCTTGGTCAACCTTGCTGCAACCGGCGATCATCCTCGCTCAAGAAGGGTTTATCGTCTCGCCCCGCCTGGCGAAGTTACTGGCGGCGGAGATCAATCCGGGGTTGCAGCGGCCGGGGCCGGCGAATCGTTATTTTGCGCCAGAGGGCCATTGGCTCGAAGCCGGTCAGCGCCGAACCAATCCGGAGCTCGCAAAGACGCTGACGACGCTGGCCAACGCCGGTGCGGCGGGGTTTTATCAGGGGCCATTAGCGCTGCGCATGGTTGAGGCGGTTCAGCAGGATCCGGATCGACCGGGCTTGTTGACCGAGGCGGATCTGGCGCAGTACCGGGCGCAGTGGCGGAAGCCTGTGTGTACCCGCTACCGGCGTCATTCTGTATGCGGCATGGGCCCTCCTAGCTCAGGTGGGATCGCCGTCGGACAGATCATGGCGCTATTGGAGCCACACGATATCAAGGCCATTGCCAACGACAGCGTGGCCTTTACCCATCTCTACAGCCAGGCGTCGCGATTGGCTTATGCCGATCGCGGTCTCTATGTGGCGGACAGTGATTATGTCGAGGTGCCGACGGAAGCACTGCTGGATCCTGCTTATCTACAGCGGCGTGGCGAGGCGTTGCTGTCGTTGACGGATCCGGGTCAGGCTCAACCCGGGCGTGTCGGTGGATCCAACGGGGCGGATCAGACTCAGCCGCTGCCCTCGACCACGCATATGGTGATGGCGGATCCACAGGGCAATCTGTTGAGCCTGACCTCGAGTATTGAGATGGGCTTTGGCTCCACTGTGATGGTAGGCGGTTTTTTGTTGAATAATCAGTTAACCGATTTCTCTTTGCATCCCGGCAGTGCGCCGGCGCTTGCGGCCAATCGGGTGCAAGGGGGCAAGCGGCCGCGGTCTTCGATGGCACCCACTATCGTGCTGGATCCACAGGGGCAACCGAGTTTGGCGCTGGGCTCGCCAGGGGGCAGCCGGATCATCAACTACGTATCGCAGATGTTAGTCGCTTTGCTGGACTGGCAGTTGCCGCTAGCTGAGGCGTTGGCGCTGCCTCGGATCAGCCATCGGAACGATTATCTGCTGCTCGAATCGGAGCGGAGCGATCCTACGCTGGTCGAGGCGATGTCGGCAAAAGGCTATGACGTCAAGCTCGGGCCGTTAAACAGCGGGGTGCAGGTGATCCAGCGGGCCGGTAAGGGCTGGTACGGGGCGGCGGATCCGCGCAGAGAGGGCACCGCCCTCGGTGGGCAAATGGTCGAGCGTAAGTCGGCGCATTAGCCGTTGCTGTTAAAGGGATCGGCGTACAGTTCGGTGATCAACCAGCGATCATTGAGCCGGGTCAATTGCACGCGCCGATCATCCATAATGAATTGGCCGTTGCGATAGCCTGTGAGCTTGATCAGGACATTGACTTCGTCGGTTTGCCGGCGGAAGAAGTCGATGTCCACCTCGGCGATCCCCACATTGACCTCGGTGAGATTGAGGCCCAAGAGGTTGCGTTGGATCTGGCTGGCAAGGCGATAGTGTTGCAGCAGCTCGGCGATGGCAGGATCCACCAATTGCGTGGCCGCTGCCACATCATGCTCGATGTAGATCGCTTGGAAAAAGGCCAGTGCCGTTGTTTCCGGTTTTTCGGTGGGGGGGGACGGGCGACACGCCATCAAAGCAACCGCGATCACCAACATCAAACTGAGCTTCATTAAGATCTCCTCATTCAGTCGCTACCATAGGCGGGCCTCTGCCATAGTTCAACTTCAATCTGCTTGATCCAGATCAGCGGTGCCCCGGGTTAATTTGTGGTTAACTGAGTGTAACTGACGGGTGGCAAGGAGGGCGCTTGAAACGAGTTCAACTGATGAGGACGCTGCTGGACAGTGGGCGGGATCTGTGTCCCATTGTTCTGGTTGTGCTGTTTTTTCAGTGGGGGGTACTTGGCCAGCCGTTGCCGGGGTTGATGGAGATCATACTGGGCTTGCTGCTGGTGGTGACAGGGTTAACCCTGTTTATCTATGGCTTGGAGCTGGCTCTGTTTCCTATCGGCGAGTCGCTGGCGCAGGCATTTGCCCGTAAAGGTTCGGTCTTCTGGTTATTAACCTTCGCATTTCTTTTGGGGTTTGGTACGACGGTGGCCGAGCCTGCGTTGATCGCCGTGGCCGAAGAGGCGGCAGAGATCGCCGCTGAAGCCGGGCAGATCGGTTCGGGAGAGGCGAGTGAATCTCGTTATGCCAATCAATTGAGGCTCACCGTTGCGTTATCGGTGGGGCTTGCCATCGTGCTTGGGGTGCTTCGGATCCTGCTGGGTTGGTCTTTGCCATTAATGATGATCGGCGGTTATTTGCTGGTGATGCTGCTGACATTGTTTGCGCCGGCCTCCATCATCGGCATCGCTTACGACTCCGGCGGGGTGACCACCTCGACCATTACCGTGCCTTTAGTCACGGCGTTGGGGGTCGGGCTGGCCAACAGCATTGAGGGACGTAATCCGATGTTGGATGGCTTTGGTCTGATCGCCTTTGCGTCGTTACTGCCGATCATCTTCGTACTGTTATTTGGGATCCTGCTGCCATGGCTTGGTTGATTGAGATCGCGACCACGTTACTGTCCACTATGGTGGACGTCGTTCCTATTGTGGCCGTGCTGTTTGGGTTTCAATACTGGGTATTGCGCCAGCCCTTGGCGCAGCTGAAAGAGAAGTTATTTGGCCTGGGATGCGTGATCCTGGGCTTGGCGTTGTTTTTGGTGGGGCTGGAGCGGTCGCTGTTCCCCCTTGGCGAGGTGATGGCCAGTCAATTGACGGCGCCGGCTTTCTTAGGTCAGCCGGAGTTTTGGTGGCAGTACTACTGGGTGTACCTGTTTGCTTTTGCCATTGGCTTCGCCACGACGGTGGCAGAACCCTCATTGATCGCTGTCGCGATGAAGGCGGAGGAGATCAGTGGCGGCAGTATCAAGCCCTGGGGATTGCGCTTCGCCGTTGCCCTTGGGGTCGCGTCTGGGATCTCGCTGGGTTGTTATCGCATCGTGGTGGGCGATCCGATCCACTGGTATATCTTGGCCGGCTATTTGGTGGTGGTGATCCAAACTCGGTTTGCACCGGACACCATTATCCCTTTGGCTTACGATTCGGGCGGGGTGACGACATCGACCGTGACCGTGCCGCTGGTTGCGGCACTGGGGCTGGGCTTGGCGACGTCGATCCCAGGACGCAGTGCGCTGATCGATGGCTTTGGGCTGATCGCCTTTGCCAGTTTATTTCCAATTATGACTGTGATGGGTTATGCCCAGTTGATCCAATGGCGGCAGCGCCGTCAATCTGTGCGAGGTGAAGGATGCGCTTCAAGTTAATTGTGGCGTTTGTTGATGATCAGCAAACGCAGGCTTTGGTCAAAGCGGCGAGGGATGCCGGAGCAACCGGTGTCACGCTGATCAATCATGCGCGGGGCGAAGGCTTGAAGCCGAAGAAGACCTTCTTCGGTTTGAATCTGGAGCTGCAACGGGATGTCTTGCTCTTCGTGGTTGAGGAGCACTTGGCACGGACGGTGTTGGAGCAATTGGCCGAAACCGGTCAGTTTGATCATACCCCAGGGACGGGGATCGCCGTCCAATTGGATGTGGAAGACGTGGTTGGGGTGGCGCACCAGATAGAAAGCCTCAGCGGCAAGGTGGAGGAAAAGTTATGACGACCCGAACGGTAGTACAGCAAGTGATGAGCGATCACTGGTTTGAAATGGATGGATTGCATACCGTGGCGGAGGCGGTTGAAAAGCTGAAGCAGAAAGGGGCGGAAGCGATCATCATTGCCAAGCGGGATGACGGCGATGAATACGGCCTGGTGTTGCTGTCGGACATCGGTAAGCGGGTGATCGCTAAGGATCGGGCGACTGCGCGGGTAAACCTGTATGAGATCATGTCGAAGCCGGTGATAACCGTGTCGACGGAGATGGATATTCGATATTGCGCGCGTTTATTCGAGCGGTTTGGTATTAATCAGGCGCCGGTGGTTGAGGGAGAGGTGATCGTCGGCTTGGTGAGCTACCGAGATCTGGTGCTCAACAGCACCCAGTGATTTATCCACAGAATCTGTGGACAAGCCTGTTGAAACGCCAGTGCATAGTTTTTAACTAGATGAAATTAAAGAAGTTAGATGGGGTGTCTAGTTTTGCGTCATCCCTCTGATATTGCCCTAAAACGGGGCAGAGATCTATCTCTGTGGATAAAAAAAACCGGACTCATGGAGTCCGGTTTTTTGTGACTTAGCCGTTGGCCTGGATGGCCGTCAGGGCGATGGTGTAGACGATGTCTTCCACCAGAGCGCCACGGGACAAGTCGTTGACCGGCTTGCGCATGCCTTGCAGCATTGGACCGATGGAGATCAGATCCGCAGAGCGCTGTACCGCTTTGTAGGTGGTGTTACCGGTGTTCAGATCCGGGAACACGAACACAGTGGCCTGACCGGCTACTTTACTGTTCGGTGCCTTGGACGCTGCTACGTTTGGCATTACCGCCGCATCGTACTGCAGAGGACCGTCGATCATCAGATCTGGACGCTTCTCTTGGGCGATGCGAGTCGCTTCGCGCACTTTCTCTACGTCTGCGCCGGTGCCAGAGGCGCCGGTGGAGTAGGAGATCATCGCAACCTTAGGCTCAATACCAAAGGACTTGGCGGAGTCGGCGGATTGGATGGCGATCTCAGCCAACTGCTCGGCGTTTGGATCCGGGTTAATGGCGCAGTCACCGTAAACCAGAACCTGATCAGGCAGCAGCATGAAGAAGATGGAGGAGACCAAAGAGGCGCCTGGCGCGGTCTTGATCAGCTGCAGCGGTGGACGGATGGTGTTCGCGGTGGTGTGTACCGCACCGGAAACCAAGCCATCAACCTCATCTTCGGCCAACATCATGGTACCCAGTACCACGTTGTCCTGCAGTTGCTCGCGGGCAACCACTTCGGTCAGGCCCTTGTTGCGGCGCAATTCGCACATAGGGGCAACGAAGCGCTCACGAGCGGTTTCAGGATCGACGATCTCGATGCCTTCGCCCAGAGTCACGCCCTGTTGCTCAGCCACGCGGCGGATCTCGGCAGGGTTACCCACCAGAACACACTCAGCGATACCGCGCTCGGCACAGATGGCCGCCGCTTTCACGGTGCGTGGCTCATCGCCTTCTGGCAGGACAACGCGCTTGCCCGCTTTACGCGCCAGCTCGGTCAGTTGGTAGCGGAAAGCCGGTGGGCTCAGACGACGCTCACGCTTGGAGTTGTCGGTCAGGCTCTCAACAAACTTGCGGTCGATGTGGGAGGCAACAAAGTTTTGCGCTTCTTCGATACGCTCCATGTCATCCAGAGGCACTTCATGGTTGAAGTTCTGAATATTCAGCGCGGTCTGCCAAGTGTTGGTGTCCGCCATGAAGACCGGCAGGCCGGTATCGAAGGCTTGCTGACACAGACGCTCAACCTGCTCGTCCAGCTCGTAGCCGCCGGTCAGCAGCAGAGCACCCAGCTTCATGCCGTTCATGGCCGCCAGACAGACAGAGACAACCACGTCTTCACGGTCGGCAGAGGTAACCAGCAGCGAGTCCGCCTGCAGGTGACCGATCATGTTCGGGATGGAGCGGGCACAGAAGCTGACACGACGCAGACGGCGGCTGTTCATGTCACCGGCGTTAACGATACGCGCGCCCAGGTGCTTGGCCAGATCGGACGCACGAGGCGAAACCAGACCCAGGTTGTACGGCACCGCACCCAGGATCGGCACAGGGCTGTTGGCGGACAGCTGGAACATCTCTGACTGAGAGCCGCGCACCACACCTTCGTGGTCAAACGCTTCGGACAGATCAGGACGAGCACGGCCGCGCTCATCAACCGGTGCGCCGATCTTGTTGACGATGGCACCCAAGATACGTTTGTTGGCCTTACCGCCAAAGTTGTTTACTGCGACTTCCAGACGGCTCTGAACCTGTGCGGCAGAGTCGGAACCTGGGTTGATCACCAGCACGATGTCCGCATCCATTGCCTTGGCGATGCGACCGTTCAGAGTGTTGGCAAACGGGTGGGTGCGGGTCGGAACCAGACCTTCCAGCACCAGCACTTCTGCGTCGGCTTCGGTCGGTTTGGCGGCGGCAACGATCTCTTCCAGCAGCACGTCGGTATCACCGGCGGTGATGCACTGCTCCGCGAACTCCATGGTCAACGGCTCTGGCGGGTTGATGGTGGGTGAGGTTCCCAGGATGGTGCTGGAACGCTCAGGGCCCAGATCGCCAGGACGTTGCTGGGCGATCGGCTTGAAGAAGTTTACCTTGGCGCCTTGACGCTCCAGTGCACGGACCATGCCCATGCTTACGGAGGTCAGGCCAACTCCGGTACCTACCGGAACTAACATAATGGATCGGGACATAAATTCCTCGTTATAACCCAAAACGGGCTCCCTAAGGAGCCCGGTCTTAACTAGGGGCTTAGATCAAGCCCAGAGCGTCAGAAGCGATCACGAACTCTTCGTTGGTCGGGATCACCATGGCAACTGGGGTGCCGTCTTTGGTGATCACGCCTTCGCCACCGAAGCGAGCGGACAGGTTCTTCTCTTCGTCAACGGCGTAACCGAAGATGGTCAGGTGCTCCAGCACCTTCTTACGGATCAGATCGGAGTTCTCGCCGATACCGCCGGTGAAGATGATGGCATCAACACGCTTCAGAGGGACGGTGTAAGAAGCGATGTACTTGGCCAGGCGGTAGCAGAAAACTTCCATTGCCAGTACGCAACCCTTGTTGCCTTCGTTGTAGCCTTCTTCGATGCCACGGCAATCGTTGGTCAGCTCAGACAGGCCCAACAGACCGGATTGGCTGTTCAGCATGTTGTTGACTTCGGTCAGGGTGTAACCCAGGTTGTCCACCAGGTGGAAAACGATGGCTGGATCCAGATCGCCGGAGCGGGTGCCCATAACCAGACCTTCCAGTGGGGTCAGGCCCATAGAGGTATCAACGGATTTGCCGTTGCGTACCGCGGTGATGGAACCACCGTTACCCAGGTGACAGGAGATCACGTTGGTGTCAGCGGCATCTTTACCCAGGGCTTTAGCGGCTTCGCCAGCAACGAACAGGTGGCTGGTACCGTGCATGCCGTAGCGACGGATACCGTGCTCGCGGTACAGCTTCTGTGGGATGGCGTAAGAGTACGCTTCCGCAGGCATGGTCTGGTGGAATGCGGTGTCGAATACGGCAACTTGTGGCAGACCAGCGAAAGAGGCTTGAGCGGCACGAATACCGATCAGAGCAGCCGGGTTGTGCAGAGGCGCCAGGGTGGCACACTCTTCGATGCCGGCAACAACGGCGTCGTCGATCAGGACAGATTTGGTGTACTTCTCGCCGCCGTGTACCACACGGTGACCGATAGCCACCAGCTGCTCAGCCAGTTCAGGCTTGCTGGCCAGAATGGTGTTAACCATGTAGTCCAGAGCTTCACGGTGTGCGGCACCGGCGCCCAGATCCGCTTGGTTTTTCTTACCGTCCATCTTCCACTTGATGCGCGCATCAACCAGATTGAAGCACTCAGCCAGACCGGACAGCAGTTCGTCACCGTTTTGCGCGTCCAGGACGGCAAATTTCAGAGAGGAGCTACCACAGTTAAGAACCAGAACAAGTTTGCTCATTATTTCAACACCTAAAAGAGTATGTTGTCCGAAGTGCCCATCAGTTTCCTGCGGGAACCTCGCGTAGAAAGTGATAGAAAGCTATCAGTATAGTCGCAGCATTTTTGTGCACGGGGTCACGTCGTGACTTTCATTCACTGAAATTCCTCGTTTCACCAAGGAAACATCAAGCTGTGCATGCTGCTCAGGTAAGACCATTTTACCCAATTCCGGCGGCTTATGAATTGTGCTAATGTGTAAGAGTTCACAGAACTGTGATCTGATTCACTAATGAAAGGGCAATCCTATCGATGCAGATATTCGTCAGGCTGAAATCGGGCTACCGATACATGAGTCGCTGGCCGATCAACCCAATGTTGGCCAATCGTTTTCCCGAAGTGCGGGTGATCAAGGCCACCCGTTTTGGTCTGACTTGGCTACCGGTTGTGGCTATGGTGGGTTTGTCAGTGCAGTTAAAGTTGGTGGGATATGAGATCTTGCCGATGGCATTGGCTCAGGCACTTTTGATCGTCAGTTTGCCGCTGCAGGGTCTATACTGGTTAGGGTGGCGGTCAGTACAGCCTTTACCGCTGCCAACGTTAAACTGGTGCAAGGAGGTAAGAGCGCGGCTGGTGGAAGCCGGTTGCGAAGTGGCGCCGATGGTGCCGCAGTCCCAGTATCAGCACATGGCATGCCTGTTAGAACGAGCGTTCAGACGCCTCGATGACGCCTTTTGGCGCGAATTGTAAGACTGCCGTGCTGTAACCCGGCGCCGCCCACTGAGGCGGCGTTCCTATATCTGGCGACCCACGCGCGCTGGCTATAATCTCCCCCCGCGGTTTGTCCTACTCGCGTTTATCCTTGCTGTGCAGGTACTGCTGTTCATTCCAGGTTGCCAACCATTGGGGTTTATACACCACCAGTAATACCGTCGGGAACCCGTTGAGCATCGCTTCTGGCATCAGAAACAGCGGGATAAGGATCAGGTAATTGTCGACAATAACCTCCCAGCCATACCAGCCTTGATACCACAAACCGAGACTCGCTGTGCGCAGGGCGTAGATCAGTGCGCCGTTAGCAAATGCGCCGGCAAAGACATAGAACCACAGGTTTTTGGGCAGGAGGGTATGGCACAGAGACAGCCACAGATAGCTGATCATGATTGGGAGGGCCACGCCAAGCCACAGTAAGCCGGCTGCGTGCTGCCAAAGGTCCACGCCGAGCAGCAGCAGGATGAGTTGAGGCAGAGAGGCGATCAGGATGGCGCTGCGCCAGCCAAACATCAGGGTGATCAAGGGGAGGGCGAGAAAGTGCAGATCCAGCCCCGGAAAGATCCCAGCTCGGATCCGCCAGAGGCAGAGCAATCCCGCTGCGGCGCAGAGCGCGAGGTTGAGGTAGGTTTGTTGACGCCAGTTATGCTTGAGGGCACTGGTACGCAAGATCCAGATCAGGAACAGCAAGTACAACACCAGCAATACGGAATTCAGCTCCTGGATCATCATGACCTCGATACTCAACGACCTCTTTAGTCTATCGGCATTTTGCAAACGGGAAAGAAAAAAGCCAGCAAATGCTGGCTTTGGGATCAGTAGCTGGCGTTAAGGCCACGGCTGATAAAGATCTGTTTGAGACGTTCCATGGTCTCTTTGGGCGGCGGTGACACCCCATCGAGCTGATAGGTTTCGCCGATGGCCTCCCACTTGTGCTTGCCCAGTTCATGATAAGGCAGCATTTCGACCTTCTCGACGTTGTCCATCGGCGCCAAAAAGTCGGCCAATTGCTCCGCAGAGGCGTCGTCGTCGGTATAGCCTGGCACCACGACATAGCGGATCCAGGTCTTTTTGCCGATACGATTCAGATACTCGGCAAATTGCAGTGGACGCTTATTGGACACACCAACCAGGTTTTGGTGCACGTCGTCGTTCATCTGCTTGATGTCCAGCAGCACCAGATCGGTGACTGCCAGCGCGTCGTCGACTACTTGGGTATGCTTTCGGATCAGACCGTTGGTATCCAAGCAGGTGTGGATCCCTTCGGCTTTGCAGGCGGCAAACAACTCATTAACAAATTCGAGTTGCAGGGCGGCTTCGCCACCGCTGGCGGTGATCCCGCCGCCACTGGCTTCGAAGAAGTGTCGGTAGCTGGTGAGCTGGGCCATGATCTCTTCGACCGAAACCTCTTTCCCTCCCTCCAGATCCCAGGTGTCCCGGTTATGGCAATACAGGCAGCGCATCAGGCAGCCTTGCAGAAAAACGATAAAGCGGATCCCTGGCCCGTCGACGGTGCCGCAGGTCTCCCAAGAATGAACGCGTCCTTTGACGCCCATGATCGACTCCTAACTCACAGTGATACAGTGATTATCGTCAAAATAACCCCACTTATTGGGATTAGAATAACGAATTTGCCGGGCTGGCGACCAGAGGCTTTGTGCTCTGAGCCACTGTTTGAACATTTTATGATCGAACGGGGGTATTTCTGAAAATAAAAAAGCCCCACCGGCAGACCGGTGGGGCTTTTGTCCTTACGACCTCGGCCTTACAGGGCGTTGGTGAAGGTACGGGTGATCACGTCCTGCTGCTGCTCTTTGGTCAGCGCGTTGAAGCGAACCGCGTAACCAGAAACACGGATGGTCAGCTGAGGGTATTTCTCTGGGTTCTCAACGGCGTCCAGCAACATCTCACGGTTCATCACGTTCACGTTCAGGTGTTGACCACCTTCGCGGGAATCGGTGTGCTTGAAGTAGCCGTCCATCAGGGCAGCCAAGTTGGCACGACGACCGTCTTCATCTTTACCCAGGGCGCCAGGTACGATGGAGAAGGTGTAGGAGATCCCGTCTTTGGCGTGGGCAAACGGCAGTTTACCTACAGAAGTCAGGGACGCAACCGCACCGGACTCATCACGGCCGTGCATTGGGTTTGCACCCGGAGCGAACGGCTGACCTGCACGACGACCGTCTGGAGTCGCGCCAGTCTTCTTACCGTATACCACGTTAGAGGTAATGGTCAGGATAGACTGAGTTGGGATCGCGTTGCGGTAGGTCTTCAGTGAACGGATCTTGTTCATGAAGGTTTCTACCAGCTCACAGGCGATGTCATCAACGCGAGCGTCGTTGTTACCAAATTTCGGGTAGTCACCCTCAATTTCGTAATCAACCGCGATGCCGTCTTCGTTACGGATCACTTTTACTTTGGCGTGCTTGATCGCAGCCAGGGAGTCAGCGGTGATGGACAGACCGGCAATACCACAGGCCATGGTGCGGGTGACGTCGCGATCGTGCAGTGCCATCAGCGCAGACTCGTAAGAGTACTTGTCGTGCATGAAGTGGATGCTGTTCAGCGCAGTCACGTACTGCTTGGCCAGCCAATCCATGAACACGTCCAGCTTGGCGTACACGGTTTCGAAGTCCAGAACGTCAGCGGTGATCGCTTCCAGCTTAGGACCAACCTGCATGCCGGTCTTCTCGTCTACACCACCGTTGATGGCCAGCAACAGAGTTTTGGCAAGGTTAGCGCGGGCGCCGAAGAACTGCATGTGCTTACCCACAACCATTGGGGATACACAACAGGCGATGGCGTAATCGTCAGAGTCGAAGTCAGGACGCATCAGATCATCGTTTTCGTACTGGATAGAAGAAGTATCGATGGATACCTTAGCACAGTACTTTTTGAAGCCTTCTGGCAGCTGCTCAGACCACAGTACGGTCATGTTTGGCTCTGGGGAGGCGCCCATGGTGTACTGAGTATTCAGGAAGCGGAAGGTGGTCTTGGAAACCAGGGTACGACCGTCGGTGCCCATACCCGCCAGGGACTCGGTGGCCCAGATAGGGTCGCCGGAGAACAGCTCGTCGTACTCAGGGGTACGCAGGAAGCGAACCATACGCAGCTTCATGACGAAGTGGTCGACCATTTCCTGAGCTTGAGACTCGGTGATCACGCCAGCGGCGATATCACGCTCGATGTAGATGTCCAGGAAGGTTGAAACACGACCCAGAGACATCGCAGCGCCGTTCTGGGACTTGATGGCCGCCAGGTAAGCGAAGTAGGTCCACTGAATGGCTTCTTGTGCGTTTTGCGCAGGACGGCTGATGTCGAAACCGTATTTGGCCGCCATCTCTTTCATTTTGCCCAGGGCACGATGCTGCTCAGCGATCTCTTCGCGCAGCTGCATGGTCTCGGACAGGTTAACGCCGTTTTCGAAATCCGCTTGAGTGGAAACGAACTGAGCGTACTTGTCCTTCATCAGGAAGTCGGCACCGTACAGGGCCATACGACGGTAATCACCGATGATACGACCACGGCCGTACGCATCTGGCAGACCGGTCAGTACGCCGGACTTACGGCAGCGCAGGATGTCCTGGCTGTACAGATCGAATACACCGGCGTTGTGGGTCTTGCGGTGCTCGGAGTAGAACTCCTTGATGGTAGGATCCAGTTCACGACCGTAAACCTTACACGCGCCATCAACCATGCGAATGCCACCGTTAGGGATGATGGCACGCTTCAGCGGAGCATCAGTCTGCAGACCAACGATGGTCTCCAGATCTTGATTGATGTAGCCCGCGTCGTGGGAGGTCAGCGTGGAGATCACGTCGGTGTCGAAATCGACAGGCGCGTGAGTGCTGTTTTCCTGGCGGATACCTTCCATCACCTTGGCCCACAGGGTGTCGGTGGCTTCGGTGGCGCCGGCCAGGAAGGCTTCGTCGCCCTCGTAAGGGGCGTAGTTTTGCTGGATGAAGTCACGAACGTTGACTTCGGTCTTCCAATCGCCAGCGGTAAAACCGTCCCAGGCTTTGGAGAACAGTTCGGTGTTATCAGTCATGAGATCTACCTTCTCGTACATTCCGAGGTTAACCGGTGCCGACACTGAGCCGTTCAGTGTCGGAGAATTGCAACCTCTAAGGGAGGCTGCGCCTGCGCAATCATGCGAAGGCTGTGAATAGGTCGTGCTTTTTGGGCTGAGCATTGACGCGACCAGTGTTCATCGCTGGAGACTCTGAAATGGTCGATACGCTATTCGCTCGATGACTGCACCTCTAGAGTGGAGTCACTGCTGAGAGTATATCTCGGCGTCGTTTGGTTTGTGTGATCTGAGCCGTCTTTCGCAAGACCGCTGAGGCCACAGCCCCTACAAACCCAAAATTATCATTGGTCATACCAAATGACATCAAGGAGATTACCACAGCAAAGCACTGTGCTGCAGTGCCTCAACTCGCGCAAAGGGATCGGATCCGGAGATTATTTGTTATTCGTGATCGGGCTCACCGTGGGTGGGGTTGCCTGAGTGTTCGGTTCATGTTCTTGCTTCTTTCTGTGCTCTGTGGCGCGAGCTTGAGGTGGCTCAGTGAAGCTGTCTGCTTTGGTCATACCAATGTTGATCGGGTTTCTGGGACAGTGCTTGGATCCCTAAAGGGCAGCGCTTATCATTGAGCGCTGATGATGAACTTAGGACTCCGGAGAATGATGCAGGAGATAAATTCAGTGGCCCTGGCGAAAGGGGCGCTTGGCCTGACGGCGGTGTATTTTGCGCTTTGGCTGATCGGCCCGTTGTGGTTTGCCGATGGCGGGATCTGGTATGGCTTACCACTGTGGTTCTGGCTCTCCTGTGTATTGGCTCCTTCCTTATTAAGCCTTGCCGTGTGGTGCTGGCTCCGGGAAAAACGCCATGGGTGACATCAGTTTACTGCTGCCTATCTTCGGCTACCTCATGGTGACGTTACTGGTTTCGCGGTTGGCGGCTCGGCGTGCTGAAACTTCGGGCAGCTTCAGTCAACGCTACTTTCTTGGTGGCCAGTTTATGGGCGGCACCCTGTTGGCGTTGGCGCTAGTGACGACCTACACCAGTGCCTCTTCATTTATTGGTGGGCCTGGCGCGGCTTACAAATTCGGCCTGGGCTGGGTCTTGCTGGCGATGATCCAGGTGCCGGTGGCGATGCTGACGCTGGGTGTGGTCGGGCCAAAGCTATGGCGGCTGGCAAGATCATGCAACGCGGTCACCATTCTGGACGTCCTACAGCATCGATATCAAAGCAGCAGCTTGGTATTGGTGGCCGGACTGAGCCTGATCGGGGCGTTTATTGGCATGGTAGTGGTGCAGTTTACCGGTGGGGCGCGGCTGCTGTCGGTGATGACCGGCGTTGACTACAGCGTCGCGTTAGCCATGTTCGTCGGTACGGTATTGATCTACACGCTGTGGGGCGGATTCCGTGCGGTCTCTTATACTGACGCGCTGCAGGGATTGGTGATGATCTTTGGGGTGCTGGCGTTGTTTATCGGCCTGCTCTATCAAGGTGGCGGCTTGGGCAACTTAACGGCCCAGATCTCGGCGATCGATCCCAGCCTATTGACCCCGAAAGGGCCGGATGATTTTCTTTCCTGGCCTTTCCTCTTGTCGTTTTGGATCTTGGTGGGTGTCGGCACCATCGGCCTGCCCCATACGGCGATCCGCGCTATGGCGGTGAAGGATGGTACAGCCTTGAAAAAGGCTATGGTGCTCGGCACGGCGGTGTCGGCCTTAATGGTGTTACTGCCGCATTTGAGTGGTGTGCTGGGGCGGGCTTTCCTGCCAGAGTTGACCAGTCCGGATGATGTATTGCCGACGCTGATGGTCACCCTCTTTCCGCCGATGGTGGCGGGTCTGCTTCTTGCCGCACCGCTGGCGGCGATCATGTCATCGGTGGATTCCATGTTATTGCAAACCGGCTCAACGCTGGTGAAGGATCTGGTGCAACGTCATCGACCGTTAAGCGACCGTCAACAGCAAGGCCTCAGTTATGTTGTGTTGTTTTCGCTGGCGTTTGGCTGTGGACTGATGGCGCTGGACCCGCCTGAGATGATCGTCTGGCTGAATCTGACGGCTTTTGGCGTGCTCCAGGTGATCTTTTTGTGGCCGATCGTGTTGGGGCTGTTCTGGCCTGGGGCGACGGCTCGAGGGGGACTGGCGGCGATGTTGATGGGCGCGAGCAGCTACCTCTATTGGACGTTTGGGGCGATCAAGCCTTTTGCCCTTCACCCGATCGTGCCGGCCTTGTGTTTGTCTGGCTTGGCGTTCGTTCTGGTCAACGGCCGGAGGCCGAAAGGGCAGGATCGTCAATAACAGCGGCTTCTTACGCAGGGTCGTTCAGCGCTGCACCTTGTGAGCCTTGATGGCAGCGGTCTGCTGCCATCAAAGCGCGTTGGAAGCTCCTGTTTGACCGCATTGGCCAGACGGCTTACTGCCGGTTTGCTGCCACAACAAGGGCGAACAGCCGTGTGTTTGTTGGCGTGTCGCCAGCAACGCAGAGAGCGGCAATAGGTTGGGGCCACGAAGAGATACCATGCTATCAGCTTTGCCAAGAAGGCTGATTGTCGCTGCCTTGGGACAGGGCTCAAACCCATAGTTAAGCAATTGAAATAAATCATAAAACTAAGAAAGACTAAATTTATGCTGTGCATGAAAAAGGCCGCTCATCATGAGCGGCCTTAATAGATCGGGTGTGATCTTTTAGTGCATGATACCGGACAAGCGATCGCGGATCTCACGGCCACGCTCGGTCAGGTAAGCACGTTTAATGCGGTAGTCTTGCTCATCCACACGCAGCTCAACCAAGCCCAGACCGTTACGGCCGGAGTGGACGCGATCGGACAGCAGGCGTGCGTTACGGCTGGCACTGGCTTGAGACATCTCAAAGCGTTCCTGCAACTCTTTAATAGAGCAACCCTCTTCCTGGCAAACTTGCATAAACATCAGGCAAGTCTGGGGTGGGATCTCACTGTAAACTTCACGGAAGATCTCAACGCATTCCATGATTTTGTTCAATTGAGCTTGACTCATTGTTCTATTATTCCTCTGCTCAACAGGGCTTTTAGTTGGTTTTATTTGTAGGGTTGATCTGTCAAGAATCGATCAAAATAGGCGACCTTGCCGATCAAACTCCTTAAGCGCAGAACATTGATACCAGTAGCGGCTAAGTCCTGCCAGTGAATGCGGGCGGAAGTATGAAGTGGCGCACAGTATTGTTCTCTTAATTCCAATTACAGATCATGTTCTTACGATAATGATATGAGCGGCGTTCTGTCTTGTGGTTAATGTGCTGCTTGGTTGTTGGGGCTTTGCGTGGTGAGAAACAGTCGTGTGACATCCTGTTCCACTCTGGGGAAAATGGCGTCTTTTGGAGGTGACTTTCTTGCGGTTGTGGCTGAAATTGTCTCTCGGCTCTGTAAGAAATTGTCACTCCCGCCGCTGGGCGGAAGTGACTTGAGCCTTCAGTCGAGGAGGGTCCAAATGGGTGCATGGTCTGACGGTTTTTCGATGCCGCGCAACTCGTAATCCACATCGGAATCGAGTAGGCGTTGAGTCAGAGCATCGGTGGTCAGGATAACGTCGATCCTCAGCCCTCGATTGTCATCAAATCCGCGTGAGCGATAGTCAAACCAGCTGTAGCGATCGGATACGTCCGGCTTGAGATGGCGGAAGCTGTCGGTAAAGCCCCAATCGAGCAGGAGTTTGAGCCATTCCCGCTCCTCGGGCTGGAACGAGCATTTACCGGTTTTTAGCCAGCGTTTGGCATTGGGGGCGCCAATGCCGATGTCCAGATCCGTCGGGCTGATGTTGATGTCCCCCATCACCACGATCTGCTCTTCACGCTGGCATTGGCTATCGAGGTGGTGCATCAGATCGGCGTAGAACTTTCGTTTGGCCGGAAACTTGGTCTCGTGGTTGATGTTTTCCCCTTGGGGAAAGTAGCCATTGAGCACCTTGATCGGCTGGCCGTCTTTATCAGCCAGCGTCACCATGATCATCCGCTTCTGGGCGTCCTCATCATCGGTTGCAAAGCCGTATTGAACTGCCAAAGGGGCCTGCTTGGTCAGCATGGCGACGCCGTAATGGGCTTTTTGACCGTGGTAGTGGACGTGATAACCCATGGCCTCAACGGCATCGAGCGGGAACTGCGGGTTATCGACCTTGATCTCCTGCAGACCAATGACATCCGGTTGGTGTTTTTCAATCAAGGCTTCTAGCTGATGCAGGCGGGCACGTAGGCCGTTGATATTAAATGAGACAAATTTCATTAGCCAAAAACTCGTTTATAGGGTTTGACGACGGAGCCAGTGTAGACACCAGCGGCAATATAGGGATCGGAATCTGCCCAGGCCTGGGCCTGCTCCAGCGAATCAAACTCGGCGACAACTAAGGAGCCGGTAAAACCGGCATCGCCGGGATCATTGCTGTCCACTGCAGGCAATGGACCTGCGGTCAGCAGTCGACCTTCATCCTGCAGTTGCTGCAATCGAGCACGATGTTCGGTTTGAGCGGTTTTGCGCAGAGGCAGGCTGTTGGCAACGTCGGTGGAGCAGATCATGTACCACATCTGTTTGATCCTTCTATTTATCCAGAGTCAGTGAGAGGAAAAGTAGCACGGCTGGCAGGATCAAAAAAGCCGGCGCACAGGGCGCCGGCTTTTTGTTTGGAGGCAAGAGCTTAGGCGGAAGCCAACTCCGCCTTCTTGTCGGTTTGCTCTGCACCAACTGGCTTGATGAGCACCGCCAGTACCGCAGCAACGGCCAGCATGATGGCTGAGACGGTGTAGGCAATGGCGTAAGAGCCGGTTTGGTCAACCACCACGGTGGCCATCACTGGGCCCATGAAGCCGGACACACCCCAAGCGGTGTACAGTACGCCGAAGTTGGAGCCGTAGTTCTTCATACCGTAGTAATCCGCGGTGATGGTCGGGAATACGGACAGCAGCGCGCCGTAACCGATACCGGCCAGTGCCGCACCCAGGACGAAGCCCAGCTCAGTGGTGAACATTGGGAACAGCATCATGTTCAGACCTTGCAGCAGGAACACCAGCAGCAGGGTTTGGGTGCGACCGATCTTGTCGGACAGCATGCCCATGCCGATACGGCCAAAGGTGTTAAACACGGCCAGCGCCGCCACCAGGAACGCCGCGTTGGCGATACCGCCCTGAACGCTGGCGATGGTGGTGATGTTGCCGATCAGCATCAGACCGGCAGAAGAAGCAAAGGCAAACATTACCCACAGCATGTAGAACTGCTTGGTTTTCACCATTTCGCGCCAGCTGAAGTCTTTACCGGTATCGGCTTTGGCCGCACTTTCGACCAGACCTTTTGGTGCTTCTGGGGTGTAACCGGCAGGCGGGTTAACAATGGTGAAGGCCAACGGCAGGGCGATCAGCAAGACCATGCAGCCCAGCGCCAGGAAGGCATTGTTGATGCCGTAGTCGGCGATCAGCTTAGTGGTGGTGGGTGCCAAGTACAGTGGCGCCATACCGAAACCACCGGCGATCAGGCCGCTGACCAGACCTTTCTTGGAGGAGTGGAACCACTTCATTGCCGCTGGCGTCAGACAAGCGTAAGCGAAACCGATACCGGCACCGACCATCACACCGAAGGTCAGAACCAGAGCAACGACGGAGGTGGCGAACGAAGAGGCGATCAGGCCCAGACCAACCATGGTGGAACCCAGGATCACCATGCGACGTGGGCCCATGCGATCCTGCAGGATCCCAGCGACCAGCAAAGAGGCGGCAAATACCACGATGGAGACGGTGTAAGGCATGCCTGCATCAACACTGGACCAGCCCAGCTCGCTCACCAGCGCTTTGCTGAAAACACTCCAAGCGTACAGGACGCCCATACACAGGTTGATTGCGATACCAGCAATCAGGATCTTTACGGCTCGATTCATCACGGTTCTCTTTGACACGTCCGATGGGGTATCGGAACAGTTTCAACTTACGGATTCGGGTTTGCGCTTGGGCACTAAAGGCGGCGCAGTCTACCAATGACCGGTCAAAACAAAAGCGGATCGCTCAAGTTTTGTGCGCTGGCGCAACGGTTATTTGGTCAGTCCAATTTAGGACGGCGTACTATAGTGGCTAAGCTCGGTTCAGGCCAGTGGGGAGAGGCAGGAAGGTCGGTCAATTTCATATTTTGACGGAGTGCACAGTTTTGCTGGATCTTGAGTGTGATCTGGGTCACGTCGAATTCGGTGTTAGACAGAGAAACAAAACGCCCCGGCGCATTTTACTGCAGCGGGGCGTTGTCTTGAGTGTGAAAGCAAAGGGCGTTAAGGCTCCTTTGTTTCCTCCTCTTCTTTGGGCATATGCCGATAGAGATAGACGATGGTCAGGATCAGGAAACCAAAGGTCATCCCCATCAGGCCGAACACCTTAAAGTTGACCCAAGTCTCTTGCGCCATGGTGAACGCGACATAGAGGTTTAAGCCTGCGCAGCCGATAAAGAAGGCGGCCCAAGCATAACCGATCTTGGCCCAGATCGCGTCCGGCAGGGTGATCTCCTTACCCAGCATGGCCTTCATGGCCGGTTTACCCATCCATTGACTCACCAGCAAAGCGATAGCGAACAGGCTGTAAACCACGGTGACCTTCCATTTGATGAAGGCATCGTCGTTGAGCCAGACCGTTGCGCCACCAAACGCCAGCAGCAGGGCAAAGGTGGCCAGATGCATCTTCTCTACTTTTTTATAGAGCAAGTACATCAGACCGAGCTGGATCCCGGAGGCCACAACGATGGCGCCGGTGGCGGGAATGATCCCGTAAAATTTGTAGACGCCGAAGAACACCAACAGCGGCAAAAAATCGAGGAGTTGTTTCATGGATCTCTCTTGGAGCCGAACTTAAGGGCTCTAGCATACTTAAGTTCAGATCCGGTTCAAGGGCGGTTTAAGCCCGTGTGGCGGCCTTCATGTTTTGACAGAATTCGGTCAGTGCCGCATTTCGCGCCGCCGCGTCGTTCAGATCGGCGGCCAAGATCTTCACCACGGCCGAGCCGGAGATCACTCCGGCGGCGCCAGCGGCAATGGCGTCCTTGACCTGCTCCGGCTTGGCGATGCCAAACCCAAGAATGGCAGGTGGTGCATTGAACCGCTTGAGTCCGTCCAGCAGATGATCCACCGGCATGCCCGCCGCCGTCTCGGTACCGGTGACGCCGGCACGGGACAGCAGGTAGGTGTACCCTTCGCCTGCCTCAGCCACTTGTTTGAGCGTAGCCTCATTGGCGTTGGGTGGCGCGATGAAGATCGGCGCGACTCCGGCGGCCTTGGCGGCGTCGGCGAAGGGTTGGGATTCGCGCACCGGCACATCGGCGACCAAGACCGAATCGACGCCGACCTCGGCGCAGCGGCGGTAAAACACATCGAGGCCCGGCGAGAACACCAGGTTGGCGTACACCAGCAGACCAATGGGCAGATCCGGATGGCGTGCCCGCACCTGCTTAAGGATATCAAAACAGTGCTGCGGCGTGGTGCCTGCCGCCAGTGCGCGGATATTGGCGTCCTGGATGGTTGGGCCGTCGGCGGAGGGATCGGAGAAGGGGAAGCCCAACTCCAGTGCATCCGCGCCACCGGCGATCAGCGCTTCGATGGCGGCCAGGCTGTCGCCCGGATTGGGATCGCCCAGGGTCAGGAAGGGGACGAAGGCGCCTTCGTTTTTGGCCTCAAGGGCAGTAAACAGGGATTGATAGCGGCTCATAGCTTGCCCTCCTTCTCCAGAATGTCGTGAACGGTAAAGATATCCTTGTCGCCGCGGCCGGACAGATTGACCAGCAGCAGCGTCTCCTCGGTGGCCGCTTCGGCCATCTTGTAGGCTTGGGCTAGTGCGTGGGCGGACTCCAGCGCCGGAATAATGCCTTCGGTGCGCGCCAGCAATTGGAATGCCTCCAGTGCTTCGTCGTCAGTCACCGATGGGTACTCCGCGCGGCCGGTGGCGGCCAGATGGGCGTGCTGAGGGCCAACGGACGGGAAGTCCAGGCCGGCGGACACGGAGTAGGACTCTTCGATCTGACCATGATCGTCCTGCATCAGCGGCGCTTTCATGCCAAAGAAGATCCCCAGTTTGCCGTGGGCCAGTGGCGCACCGTGCTCGCCGGACTCGATGCCGTGGCCGGCAGGCTCGACGCCGACAAGACGGACCCCCTCCTCTTCGATGAAATCGGCGAACATGCCGATGGCGTTGGAGCCGCCGCCGACACAGGCGATCACCGCATCCGGCAGCTTGCCTTCGCGCTCGAGGATCTGTGCTTTGGCCTCAGCCCCGATCATGCGCTGGAACTCCCGTACGATCGTGGGGAACGGATGCGGCCCGGCCGCGGTGCCCAGCAGATAGTGGGCCTTGTCGTAGTTGGCGCTCCAGTCGCGCAGCGCTTCGTTACAGGCATCTTTTAAGGTGGCGGAGCCGGCGTGTACCGGGATCACTTCCGCGCCCATCAGGCGCATGCGGAACACGTTCGGGCTCTGGCGCTCGACGTCTTTGGCGCCCATGTAGACCTTACACTTGAGGCCCAGCAGGGCACAGGCCAGGGCGGAGGCTACGCCGTGTTGGCCAGCACCGGTCTCGGCGATGATCTCGTTTTTGCCCATGCGTTTGGCCAACAAGGCCTGACCCAACACCTGGTTGGTCTTGTGGGCGCCGCCGTGCAGCAGATCTTCGCGCTTAAGGTAGATGGACACCTTGTCGTTCGGGCTGAAGTTGCGGGTCTTGGTCAGCGCGGTCGGGCGACCGGCATAGTGCTTGAGCAGATCGGTGAACTCTTGTTGAAATTCCGGATCTTGCTGGGCGTCGATGAACGCCTGCTCGAGTTGGTCGAGGGCCGGCACCAGAATTTGTGGCACAAACTGGCCACCGAATTCGCCGAAGTAAGGGTTGAGGATACTCATGGGTTCTCTCTTTAATTCTGTTTATCGGATCAATACTGACGGATCTTGCGGAGGCTGATGGCGACTTTGCCCGGATCTTTTATCCCAGGCGCGGTCTCCACCGCCGAATTCAGATCGAGGCCGTAGAAGCCCGCTGCCGCGGCGGCGTCGATGTTGTCGGGGCCGAGGCCACCGGCGAGGAAGGCTTCGCTGCGCGCGGTGGTGATCCGATCCCAATCAAAGATTTGGCCGGTGCCACCAAACTGGCCATCGTTGGCGGAGTCATAGAGGCGTCGGTCGGCGTTCGCCACGTCGTTGCTGCCATCGGGTTTGACCGCTTTGACGATCATGCAGTCGCAGCCCTCTTGCGTGAGAGCATGACGCAGTTTGTCGATGTAGCGTGCATCCTCGTTACCGTGCAGCTGTACCGCGTAGAGGCCCAGCTCTTTGGCCAGCGCCGCGATCTGCTGCTTGGATTGGTCGACAAAAACGCCGATAAAGCGCAGCGGGGCGGCGTGGATCAGCCGTTTGGCTTGCTCCGGGCTGACGCAGCGGGGTGACTTCTCGGCGAAAATGAGACCGCCGTAGCTGGCGCCGGCCTTGGCTACCGCCACGGCGTCCTCGACTCGGGTCAGGCCGCAGATCTTGGTGTGACCATAGATGAGTTGGCGGCAGGCGAGATCCACATCCGGCTGCTCGGTCAGGCTGGAGCCCACCAAGAATGCATCGGCATGGGGGGCCAAACGGCGAACCTGAGAATGGCAGTAAATGCCGGACTCACTGATCACCACCCGATCGGACGGCACCTGACCGGCCAGACGTTCGGTGGTAGCCAGATCGATGGAGAGATCGCGCAGATCCCGGTTGTTGATCCCGATGATCTGGGCATTGAGGGCGATGGCGCGCGTCATCTCCTCCTGATTGCTCACTTCGGTCAACACGTCCAGCCCCAGTAGCGCCGCTTCGGCGGCCAGCTCGGTGTAGAGTTGATCGCTTAGCACGGAGAGCATCAACAGCGCCGCATCGGCACCGAGGTGGCGGGCCAGGCGCAGCTGGCGTGGATCGATGATGAAATCTTTGCACAGCACCGGCACGGAGACCGCCTCGCGCACCGCCTTCATGTACTCGAAGTCGCCCTGGAAGAACTGTTCGTCAGTTAGCACCGAAATGCCGGCGGCGTATTGGTCGTAGACGCGACCGATGGCCACGGGATCGAAATCGGCGCGGATCAACCCTTTGGAGGGGCTGGCTTTCTTGCACTCCAAGAGGAAACCGGTGGGGCCCTCTTTCAACGCATCGAACAGGCTGCGATCGGACTTGGCTGCGCGGGTGTCGAGCAAGTCGCCGTAGCGCTGGGCCAGTGCCGCGATGTGGGCCGGTTTGGTGGCGACAATTTTATCCAGCACGGTGCCGGTTTGGCGCAGCTGATCGATGTCGACGTTGTGATTGAGTTTGCTCATTGGCTGCTGGCCTCGGCGAAGGACTGGATCAACTCCAAGGCTTTACCCGAGTCCATGGTTTCCAGCGCCAACCGAGTGCCGGCCTGGATGGAGTCGGTGACGCCGGCCAGATATAAGCCTGCGCCTGCGTTGACGGCCACGGCGGCGCGCTGGGCCGGGGTGCCTTCTCCGGAGAGAATACGCTCGGAGATCGCCTTGTTTTCGTCCGGCTCACCGCCGCGGATCTCGCTCAGCTCAAACTGATCGACCCCCAGCTGCTGCGGCGAATACTGCCGCTCGATCAGTTCGCCATCTTTGAGCTCGATCACCTGACTCTCGCCGTGGATAGCCAGTTCGTCCAATCCCAGCCCGTGTACGACCAAGGCCCGTTTGACGCCCATAGAGCGGATCACCTCGGCGATCGGCCGGATCAGCGTGGCGTCATAGACCCCCAACAGCATCTGGGTCGGTCGGGCTGGGTTAATGAGCGGGCCCAACAGATTAAACAGGGTGCGGGTCTTGAGTTGGGCTCGAACCGGGGCGGCGTGCTTCATGCCGGCATGGTAGAAGGGGGCAAACAGGAAGGTCACCCCTAGGTGCGCCAAGCATTCAGCTGAGCGCCCCGGCGTCATGGTCAGGTTGATGCCAAACTGGGTGAGCAAGTCCGACGCGCCCGACAGGGAGGAGACGCTGCGGCTGCCGTGCTTGGCGACACGGGCGCCGGCGGCGGCGGCGACAAAGGTGGCGGTGGTGGAGATATTGAAGGTATTGGCTCCGTCCCCGCCGGTGCCGACGATGTCCAGCAGCTCCCCCTCCGGACGGGGATAGGGCTTGGCGGCATCGCGCAGTGCTTCGGCGGCGCCGGCGATCTCATCGATGGTCTCGCCGCGGACTTTCATTGCGGTCAGTACCGTAGCCAGCTCGACCTCGTTGATCTGACCATTGACCACCTGACCAAACAGAAACTTGGCTTGTTCTCGGGTGAGCGGCTGGCCATCCATCAGTTGGGCCATCAATTTTTGGGTTGGGATCAGCATAAGGGCGCGTCCTTGGTCAGCATATCTAAGGTTCGGCTCAGCAGGGCAGCGCCGTGTTCGGTCAAAATGGATTCGGGGTGGAATTGGAAGCCGACGGCGCGGTGCTCGGGATGGACCACGGCCATGGCCATGCCGTCCACTTGCGCCGGTACGTGCAGGCAATCCGGTAGCTCTAGTCCCACCAACGAATGATAACGGGCGATGGTCAGCGGGTTGGGCAGGCCGTCAAACAGCGGGCTTTGATCGTGCTGCATCGGACTGGATTTGCCGTGCATGACCTTGGCCGCACGACCGACGCGGCCGCCGTAGTGTTCGATCAGCGCCTGGTGACCCAGGCAGATCCCCAGCACCGGCAATTTGCCAGCCACCAGAGACAGGAGTTCCATCAGGCAACCCGCTTCGTGGGGGGCGCCGGGGCCGGGCGAGAGCACCAACACACCGGGCTCGGCTTGGGCCAACAGTTTGTCGGCCAACACGTGGGGATCGATGTCGTTACGGTAGACGGTGACCGGGTAGCCGGCGCTGCGGAACTGATCCACCAAATTCCAAGTAAAGGAGTCGAAGTTATCGAGCAGGGTGACCGGGATCATGACGCACCTCCAATGGCGCGCAGCACGGCTTGCGCTTTGTTGCGGGTTTCGTCGGCTTCGGATTGGGGATCGGAATCAAACACAACCCCGGCCCCGGCTTGGACGTGGGCAATGCCGTCATTGACCAGTGCCGAGCGGATCACGATGCAGGTGTCCATGTCGCCGCGGCCGTTGAGATAGCCGACGGCGCCGCCGTAACTGCCACGACGTTTGCCCTCGGCGCGGCGAAGCAGGCTGGCGGCGCTGACTTTGGGGGCCCCGGTGAGGGTGCCCATATTCATGCAGGCCTGGTAGGCGTGCAGCGCATCCAAGTCTTGGCGCAGTTGGCCGACGACACGGGAGACTAAGTGCATGACGTGGCTGTAGCGGTCGACCTTGAGCAGCTCGGCCACGCGACGGGTGCCGGGCTGGGCGATCCGGGCCACGTCATTGCGGGCCAGATCCACCAGCATCATGTGCTCGGACAGCTCTTTTTGATCCTGGCGCAGGCCCAGCTCGATGCGGCTGTCCAGATCGTGATCGATCTGACCGTCGGCAAACTTTCCACGCTGGCGGGTGCCGGCAATGGGGTAGATCTCGACCTGATTGGTCTGCACGTCGTATTTCAGGGCACTCTCCGGTGAGGCACCGAACAGGGTGAAGTCATCGGCCCGCATATAGAACATGTAGGGGCTGGGATTGAGCACCCGCAGGCGGCCATAGGCGGCCAACGGATTTGGACACGGCAGGGAGAAGCAGCGTGCCGGCACCACTTGGAAGATATCGCCGGCGATCACATGCTCTTTGAGAGCCTGCACCACAGCACGAAACTGAGCGTCACTTTGATTCACTTCGACCGGATGGGCGGTCGGGGTTTCCTGTGGCAGTGGCGCCAAAGGCTGCGCCAAGGTGGCGCTAAGGGCGCCTAGGCGCTGGCGCTTGTCGTTCATCACCAGCTCAGCTTTATCGCCGCCGAACACGGAGCCGATCAGGCGGGCGGTGCGGGCTTGGTGATCCAGCAGCAGGGTGGTTTCCGCCAGATAGAACAGATAGTCCGGGCAGTTGTTGACGCCGTCGGCGACCTCGGGCAGCGGCTCGACGCTGGCGACCAGATCGAAGGCGAAACAGCCGGTCAGCAGTACCGACTCGGGCAGGGCGTCGTCGGAGCGGATCTCCTGTTGCAGCAGACGCAGCACGGTTAGGGGGGAGGCGGCTTTGAGACGGCTGTCCTCGTCCAACCCGACCATGGGCTGTGGCAGGGTGACGCTCAGGCCTTTATCGCTCGGTTGCGGGCCGTATTCGGCCAGCAGCTCGGCAATGAAGGGCAGCAAGGCTTCGCCATTGACGCTGAGGGCGCGGATCGCCACGGTGCGGCCCATGCAGCGCAGCGAGAGGGCGGCGTCGATCATCAGCAGGCTTTTCAGCCCGGCCTTGGACTCGATCTCGGCGGACTCGAGCAGCAGGGTGTGCGGACGATCGCCGCACAGCGCTTGATACACCTGCGCGGCTTCGCTGTGGTAGTTCACGGCGGTGGTCAGGGTCCGGGCGTGCCCGGACTGAAGATTCGTGGTCATTAGAGTCGCTTCCCGGCGGCTTCAACAAAGGGGCGTAGGCCCGACATTAGAGCAGCGAAGTCATTGCCGTCCAGTGACTGATGGCCATCCGACAAGGCTTCCTTAGGGTTCATATGGGCTTCGACAATAATACCATCGGCGCCGACCGCTGCGCTGGCATAAGACAGGGGCGCAACCAACTCTCGAATGCCGGTGCCGTGGCTGGGATCGACCAGCACCGGCAGGTGGGTTTTGCGCTTGAGGTAGGCGACGGCGTTGAGATCCAGCGTGTTGCGGGTGGCGGTCTCAAAGGTGCGGATGCCACGTTCGCACAGGATCACGTTGGGGTTGCCTGCGTTGACGATGTACTCCGCGGCCAAGAGGAACTCTTCGATGGTGGCGCTCATGCCGCGCTTGAGCAGCACCGGCAAGCCACATTCGCCGGCGGCTTCGAGCAGGCGGAAGTTCTGCATGTTGCGGGCCCCGATCTGCAGTCCGTCGACGTATTGCGCCATCAGATCCACATCGCTGGCTTCGATCACTTCGGACACCGTTGGCAAGCCAGTCAGAGCATTGGCTTCTTTGAGCAATTTCAGGCCCGCTTCGCCCATGCCCTGAAAGCTGTACGGGCTGGTACGCGGCTTGAAAGCGCCACCGCGCAGGGCAGCCACGCCATGGCCTTTGACCATCTCGGCCACATCCAGGATCTGGTCGCGGCCTTCGACGCCGCAAGGGCCGGCGATGACGGTGAATTTTTCACCGCCCACGGCATGGTTGCCGAGCATGACGTGGGTGTCGATGGGGTTGAGCTCGCGGGAGACCTGCTTGTACTTGGACAGGATGGGTTTGATCTCATCAACGCGGGGATCGCTGTCGAGGTGCAGTGATTGCAACACGCGCTCATCGCCAATGGCTCCTAAAACGGTGCGCTCAACCCCGGGCATGTACAGCGGCTTGAGGCCGGTGCTTTCGATCTTTTGTACCAGCTCTTTGGCATCCGCTTCACCAACGCCGGCTTTCAGAATGATGATCATTGCGTGTGTTCCCTTAAGGCATAAAAAAACCCGCTTTCGTGTTGAGCGAAAGCGGGTTTTCTGAAATTTGGTATTTTTCAATAAGGTACAGTTCATTGCACCCCCGCTATGTTCGGGAGAGCCACCACCAATTTGTGTTGTTGAACTGAGCATTAAACATCGAGTGTAAACCTGTAATGAAAAGTTGACGCTTTATCTTTACAGCAAAGATTACCGGTTACGCTTTGGCCCTGTCAAGCGCAAAATTCACTCAGACGGACATTCTCATCGGAGTGACGTACAATGGCAGCACTGTGGCCCATGTCTTGGCGGTCGCTGCATCGACCCGCCGAACTCAACATGGGCCAGTCATTAAGGTAACGTATGAAAATCGATCTGCATTGTCACACTCGGGCCTCAGACGGCACGTTAACGCCCTCTGATCTGGTGGCGCGCGCATTAAACCAGCAGGTCGAGATCCTGGCGATCACCGATCACGATACGGTGGCGGGGTTGGCGGAAGCACGACAAGCGGCGCAGGGCAGCCGCTTACAGCTGATCAGCGGGGTGGAGATCTCCACCCGCTGGCATAGCTTTGATATCCATATCATCGGGTTGAACTTTGATCCAGACGATGTGCCGCTCAACCGATTGTTGGATCGTCACGGGCAATGGCGGATCAGCCGAGCAGAGGCCATTGCGGCCAAATTGGCCAAACGTGGGATCGACGGAACGCTGGAGCAGGCGATGGGCTATGCCGATGGGGGCAGCGTTGGTCGCAGCCATTTTGCGCGGGTTTTGCAAGAGCGGGGGTTGGTGACCGCTAAGCAGGCGGCGTTTGACAAGTACTTGGGCCGTGGTCAAAGCGCCTATGTCAGTAATCAATGGTGCAGCGTGGCGGAGGCGATCCACGCTATTGAGCAGGCCGGCGGGCTTGCAGTCTTGGCGCATCCAAGTAAGTATCAACTATCAAACAAATGGTTACGCAAGCTTCTGGTGGAGTTTAAGGTGGCGGGTGGTCGTGCCATGGAGGCGATCCACTGTCAGCAAAATACCCAGCAACGGCAGTTTTTACTGGCATTGGCACAAGAGTACGAATTGTTGATCTCTGCGGGTTCAGATTTTCATTTTCCCAGTCGCTGGGTTGAATTAGGTCGGGGGTTGCACCGACCGCCGCAACCTGGAGTGTGGGATCATTTGGGGTGGGATCACCAATGAGCATTCTGCCGCGCCAGCCTAAGGAAAGGGTATGAGCCAGTTTTTTTATGTACATCCGGATAATCCGCAAGCTCGCCTGCTCAATCAGGCCGTTGCTTTAATCCACAAGGGCGGGGTGATCGCCTACCCGACCGACTCAGGCTATGCGCTGGGTTGTCATCTTGGCGATAAGAAGGCACTGGACCGGATCTGCCGGATCCGTCAGTTGAAAAGCGATCACAATTTTACCTTGATGTGCCGCGATCAGGCGGAGTTGTCACTCTATGCGCGGGTGGATAACACCGCCTTTCGATTGCTAAAGAGTGCCACCCCAGGGCCCTATACCTTCATCTTTAAGGGCACCAAAGAGGTGCCGCGCCGCTTACTGAATGAGAAGCGTAAGACCATTGGGATCCGGGTGCCGGATAATCGGATCGCATTAGCCTTGCTTGAGGCGTTAGGGGAGCCGTTGATGTCGACGTCATTGATCCTGCCGGGCGCGGAGTTGGCTGAGTCCGATCCGGAAGAGATCCGCGATCAATTAGAGCATCAGTTGGATCTGATCATTCATGGCGGTGTTCTGGCTGAGCGGCCGACCACTGTGGTGGATTTCAGTGATGATCAGCCTCGCGTTGTACGGGAGGGGGCGGGCGATCCCACAGCCTTTGAATAATTCGCTGACAAAGCCATCAACCGCCCCTATAATGACGCGTTTTTTATTCGGCCTATGAACGCTCCTACTGTCCAGCAGCCCTTACCTTTGGCGATCGTGCGCGGCGAGCCCCTGATGGAGCCGCCGGTGGATCTGTTTATCCCGCCGGAGGCGCTGGAGGTGATCCTTGAGGCGTTCGAAGGGCCGTTGGATCTGCTGCTATATCTGATCCGTAAGCAGAAGCTGGATATCCTCGATCTGCCGCTGCTGTTGATCACGCGTCAGTATATGGAATACATCGCGCTGATGGAGCAGATGAAGTTTGAGCTGGCGGCGGAGTATCTGGTGATGGCCGCGACGCTGGCGGAGATCAAATCCCGTTTGTTGCTGCCCAGACAGATCAGTGAGGAGGATGAGGAGGAAGATCCTCGAACCTTGCTGATCCGTCAGCTGCAGGCTTATGAGGTGATCAAGCAGGCGGCGCAGGATCTGGACGACCAACCGCGCATGGAGCGGGATGTCTGGACGGCGTCGGCGATGCGTGCGGCGGATCTGGCTCCGGTGGTGGTACCGCCCGAGGTGGATCTGACCGAGTTGATCGGCGCGTTGCGGGAAGTGGTGCAGCGAGCTGATCATTTTGAGCACCATCAGATCGAGAAAGAGGCACTGTCAACGAGGGAGCGGATGAGCTTGATCTTGTCGTTGTTGACGCCTGAGCGGTTTACGCCGTTTCAGGCGCTGTTCACCCCGGAGGAAGGCAAGGCCGGGGTGGTGGTCAGTTTTCTTGCGATCTTGGAACTCACCAAAGAGGGCCTGATCGAGCTGCAGCAAGTCGCGCCGGGTAGCCAGATCCATGTGAGAGCGAGAGCATGAGTCGGATCAATGATGAGCAGTTAAAGCAGTTGATTGAGGCCGCGCTTTTTGTGGCGGACAGGCCGCTCAGTGCGAAGGGCCTGAAACAAAGTGTGCTGGCGGATTTCGCGGTATCGCTCGGCCGTATTAACGAGGTGTTAGACCAGCTGGAGCTGGACTATCGGCCTCGAGGCGTACAATTGGTTCAGGTCGCGGGTGGCTATCGGTTCCAAAGCCATCCAGACTTAAGTCCGTATTTAGGTGCGCTTTGGCAGGAGAAGGCGCCGCGCTATTCGCGCGCGCTGCTGGAAACCCTGGCGTTGATCGCCTACCGTCAGCCGATCACCCGTGGCGAGATAGAGCGGGTGCGTGGCGTGTCGGTGAGCTCCAACATCATTCGCACCTTGACCGATCGTGGTTGGGTACGTGTGGTGGGTCACAAAGAGGTGCCGGGACGCCCGGCGTTATACGCGACAACCCATGAATTTTTGCAATATTTTTGCCTGGACAGCTTAGCGAGTCTGCCGGCATTGGACGATGAACAGGCGCTGACGGCGCTGTTCAGCCAAGCCGCGATAGAGCCTGAGCTACAGGTACATTAAAGAAGAGATCAATGAGCGAAAAGTTACAGAAAGTATTAGCTCGAGCAGGTCATGGCTCCCGTCGTGAGATGGAGGCTATGATCGCCGCTGGACGCGTCAGCATCGATGGCAAGGTGGCCAAGCTGGGTGATCGTGTTGACGGCAGTGAGCTAAAGGTCCGTATCGACGGCCACACCGTGTCCCTGAAATCGGAAGAAGATGTGATCTGCCGAGTGTTGGCGTATTACAAGCCGGAAGGGGAACTGTGTTCTCGTATCGATCCTCAAGGACGCCCGACCGTGTTTGATCGCCTGCCGACCGTGAAAGACAGCCGCTGGGTCGCGGTAGGCCGGTTGGATATCAACACCTCCGGATTGCTGTTGTTCACCACCGACGGCGAGTTGGCCAATCGTCTGATGCACCCCTCTCGTGAGGTTGAGCGTGAGTACGCCATCCGCGTCTTTGGTGAAGTGGATGACGCCATGCTGAATCGACTGCGCAATGGGGTCGAGCTGGAAGATGGTTTGGCCAAGTTCCGCCGTTTGGGCCGTGCCGGTGGTGAAGGGATGAACACTTGGTACCACGGGGTATTGAGTGAAGGCCGTAACCGCGAGGTTCGTCGTATGTGGGAAAGCCAGGAGGTTCAGGTGAGCCGACTGATGCGGATCCGCTATGGTGATATCCCACTGCCGAAAGGTTTGCCGCGCGGCGGCTGGATGGAGTTGCCACTGGATCAGGTCAACTACCTGCGTAAGCTGGTGGAGATGGATCCGGAGAGCCGCACCATGTTGGCCCAAGATAAGGCCAGCCTGCGTCGCCAGAAATCGCTGAAGACCAATAAGATCCGTCGTGCTGTGACCCGCCATAAGGCGCGTTCAGCCACGCCAAAGCGCGGTAAATAACAGCGCTTTGAATGAAGAAGGCAGCCCGCGGGCTGCCTTTTTTGATCTGGAAGGAAAAATCAGCGTTTGGGCTGTGCGTCCAGGCTCTGACCGTTGACGTCGATGCTGTCGTCGCTCATCAGGTAGAGGTAGGTCGGCATCAGATCATCGCCGGTCTTCAGCGTTTGCGGATCCTCCGCAGGAAAAGCGGTGGCGCGCATCTTGGTGCGGGTGGCACCCGGGTTGATGCAGTTGGCGCGGACGTTGGTGCCAGCCAACTCGTCGGCAAGTGTCTCCATCATGCCTTCGGTGGCAAACTTCGAAATGGCGTAGGCGCCCCAGTAGGCGCGGCCATGTCGCCCGACCCCTGAGCTGGTAAAGATGATCGAGGCCTTCGGTGCCAAGCGCAGCACAGGCAGCAGCGACTTTGTCATGGCAAACTGGGCGGTGACGTTGACCTGCATGACTTCATTAAAGGTCTCGAGCTCCAGTTGTTCGAAGGGGGTAACTGCGCCCAAGATGGAGGCGTTGAGTAGTAACCCGTCAAGCTTGCCAAACTGTTCTAGGATGGTCTGTGCCATGTCCTGATAGTTTTGCTCGGTCGCCCCTTTCATATCCAAGGGGACAATGGCCGGCTCTGCGCCGCCGGCGGCGACGATCTCGTCATACACCTGCTCCAGCTTGGCGGTGGTGCGTCCCAGCAAAATAATCGTGGCACCATATTGGGCGTAATGCCGTGCGGCACTGCGGCCGATCCCGCTGCCGGCGCCGGTGATCAGAATGATCTTGCCTTTGAGTGCGTCTGCCTGAGCCTGATATTCCAACATGGTGACTTCCCGTTCTTATTTTAAGTTGTTGTTAAAATTCCCATAAGTTGACATTAATCAATCGTTTAAAACACTTGAGTCATCAAACCTGACAGAGTTGCCAAACAATTGTTTTGAAGTTGTAGCTAACGTCTGGTTTCTGCGTTACTTTTCCTAAAGGAACAGTCAGTTCAGAGTGTTTTCTGTGTGCCAACATAGGTCAGTATTGTGACCAAAGCTGAGCTGGAAGACAAAAGAAAAGCAAAGGATTGGGGAGAGTACATGAAACGATTGTTGCTAGGTGTGGCCATTTCGTCAGCGATGGGACTGGTGGGATGCAGTGGGGACAGCCATCAGGACATCATCAACGACAGTGTGACGCCGGCACCGCTTTCGCGGATCGCGTTTGATCCTGGAAATGGTGTGCTTCCTCTGCCGAATGATCTCCTGTTCAATGGTACGCCGGACGGCACCTTGCAGATCCCAGGAGAGGTGGAGAGCGGCAATTATTTGGATCCCCAGATCGCATTGGGTGCCTTGGATGGCTGGTCCACTCTCATGCCGTTGAGCATTGAAATTATTCCAGGCAGCGAAGGTGTTACCTTGGATCCTGTCTCTGCCGAGGCACCAGGCTCCGTACGTGTCTTCAATGTGACCTTGGGCGGCCCTTTGTCTCCGGATCCCGAATGTACGGCCGCGCTCTTATTGAGCATCTGTAAGGTGGGCGAGGAGCTGATGTATGGAACGGACTTTGTCACCGTAGCCAGCGGCAACAGCGTTAACGTGGTGCCGATCCAGCCTTTGGCGCCGGTCACTAGTTATGCGGTGATCACCACTACTCAACTGATGGACAGCGCCGGTCTGGAGATCGCGCCATCCACCAACTATGAACTGTTGAAACTGGATATCAACGAAGAGCCATTGGTTACGCCGGATCAGTTGTTCTTGCAGGACTTGGTCAATAACTATGAGACCAGCCTGGCTGCTGCTCACTCTGTCGATAAGGCCAATATTACCTACTCTGGCGTGTTTACCACGCAGTCGGTGCAGGATGTGGTGGCCACTACGGCGATGTTGATGGCGGATGGGCTGCAGCCAGATCCCCAAGTTTCGGTTTCACCGCTGTTTGCCCCCATGTGGTCTGTGGCTCCGACCCCCATAGGGATGACAGTGGCGGATCGTTTGGGCTTGAGGGTGGCCGATCCGACCTGCTCCGGTCAAGTGTGCGCGTTGGCGGATATGGCAGATCTCTATACTGCTGAGCTGAGGCTGCCCTATCTGCAGGCCTTCCCGGTGGATAGTGACGACATCGCTGGTCGCTGGGGCGCGCTGGGTGACAGTCCGTTGGCGGTGATCCAAGCGCTGGAGGGGGATGGCCTGAGCATGGACGGATTTACAGCCCAGGCCCAGGCCCAGGGGATCGATCCGCAAGCAGCCTTGGTGGATCCAAGTTTGCTGGTTGGCGGCCAGTTTGTCTTGGATACCGGTGAGAGTGCCGGCATGCCAGTCGACGTCAATAAGCATTTGACCCGTTTTAATCCTGTGCCCAATCCCTGTGGTGGCGCAGCTCTGATGACCTGTCTTGGTGGGGGCCAGATCCGGGAATCCGTTCCTGTGCTGATCTCCATACCGGATCCGATTAAGCTCGCCGCTTTCTACGCGTTACAGGGGAATCCAAACTGGACGCCGCCGGCAACCGGTTGGCCGGTTTCCATTAATCTTCATGGCCTTGGAGGCACAAAGGAGACGACACTGGCCGTTGCGGGGGCGTACACGGCTGCGGGGATCGCCACCGTCAGCATCGATATGCCACTGCATGGTGAGCGTTCCAAGTTGCTTAATGCAACGACAGGTGCTTTTGAAGTGTCTGCAACGGACAGCAGCCTGAACGACTTGTTCCCAGGTTTTAACCTGTTTGATAATGGCAATCCGCTGAACTTTGTAAATATTGCCAGCTCATTGACCGTGAGAGATAACTTTCGCCAGGGGATCATTGATAACCTGGGGTTGCGCTTGGCATTGACTGCATTGGTGTCTCAGCAGGTCGCCATGTCTCAGGCTCCGATTTTTGATTTGAGCCGAGTCAGCCTCCAGGGCTTGAGTTTGGGAGGTATCGTTGGCACCTCCGTCACTGCGTACGCTAACAGCTTTGACGCTGGCGAAAGTCTCAACCCTTATGCATTTGCGAATGCCAGTCTGGTAGCACCTGCCGGTGGCCTGGCGGGAGCGTTTGCCGGTTCGGCAGCTTTTCGACCTCAGCTGGAAGCTGAGCTCATTGCTCAGCTCTCAATTGTTGATCCGGAAACCGGTATCTCTCCCTTGGTTGAGTTGATGATGGTCGCTGCTCCAGACTGCGTGGTCGATGGCGTATTACTTGATATCCCAGAGTGTGATGCGGCAGTACTCGCAGCGCTTGATGCGGTAGTGATCCCACCCTTTGCTTTAGCGGTACAAACCGCCGTTGATGCAATGGATCCGATCAATCATGCGGCACAATTGGTGGCGACCGGGGCGCCGGTGCACCTGGTTGAGATCGTCGGTGATGAGAGCCTCGGCGGGACCAATCCTGGGGATCAGACATTGCCCAATTCTGTGACGAGCTTCCCGCTGTCTGGGACAGAGCCGCTGATCGCCGCCTTAGGCTTGCCGGCTGTCACGGAGACCACTTTCTTATCAAGCCCCGAGCGGGTAAGTGGGGCGGTTCGTTTTAGCAAGGGACATCACAGTTCATTGATCACTCCGGATACTGAAATTTCCGGGATCGATCCGGTCGAGTCCTTACGAGCCACGGTTGAGATGCAGACTCAGGTGGTTGAGCACGCACGGACGCTGGGGCGGAGCATTAAGATCAACGATCCGGGCGTGATACTCGGCGCGCAATAGTCTGAACTTGAACGGTAGCCCGGCAAATGCCGGGCTTTTTCATTTCTCTCGGTATTGGCCTTTGGATACACTAGAGCGGTATTTCAATTTTGGGAGAGAACCTTGGAGTTTCTATACGAATATGGCCTGTTTTTGGCCAAAGCCGTAACGCTGGTGGCGGCGGCCGGGGCCATTATCGTGCTGGCGGCCGCGGCAGGTAAGAGTGCAAAGAGCAATAAGGGCAGCTTGAAGCTTCATGATCTGTCAGAAACGCTGGAAGGCTACCAGCATCAGCTTGAGTCAGAGCTGTTGAGTGAAGAGCAGCTAAAGGCCAAGGCGAAAGCGCGTAAGGCTGAGGAAAAAGCCAAGCAGAAAGCGCAAAAAGCGGATAAAGATAAGGGGCGGGATGGCCGCCTGTTTGTGATCGAATTTAAAGCCGGTATCGATGCGGCGCAGGTGGCTTGTCTGCGTGAAGAGATCACCGCCTTACTGCTGGTGGCTGAGTCGAAGGATGAGGTGCTGGTTAAGGTCGAAAGTGGTGGCGGGATGGTGCACGCGTATGGCTTGGCTTCCAGTCAGCTAGCGCGGATCCGCGATGCTGGGATCCCACTCACCATCGCCGTCGATAAGGTGGCGGCCAGTGGCGGTTATATGATGGCGTGCGTAGCGGATAAGATCATCGCAGCGCCCTTCTCTATCATTGGCTCCATCGGTGTGATCGCACAGGTGCCAAACTTCAATAAGTTGCTGAAGAAAAACGACATTGATTTTGAGCAGCACACCGCCGGCGAGTTTAAACGCACCCTGACCCTGTTTGGAGAGAATACCGAGGAGGCGCGCGTTAAGTTCCAGCAAGAGTTGGAGCACACTCACGAGCTGTTTAAACAGTTTGTCAGCCAATACCGGCCAGAACTGGAGCTGAGCAAGGTCGCGACCGGAGAGCACTGGTTTGGTACGCAGGCTTTGGAGCTAGGTCTGGTCGATGTGCTGCAAACCTCTGATGATTACGTGATGCAGCAGTCTAAGCAGAAGAGCGTGACTCAGTTGCAGTACGTTGAGAAAAAGAATCTGGCAAAGCGATTCGGCAAGGGAGCCGAATCGACCCTGGAAGCCGTTGCTTTGAAGCTGGCTGAGATGGGTCAATCCGTTAAGCGCTAAGCTTCCTCAATGTCTAAGCCCTGCATTGGTAACAATGCAGGGCTTTTTTGTCTCAGGTTGGGTCGGGTCGGGCCGGAACGGATAAAGGGCGGACGTGGCAAAGTCTGATGGGGTGAAGTCGATCGACTGAGCCGTAACGCGCGGCTTTTGCCTTTTACCATCAACTCTGGTGTTGTGGATTGCAAAGTCACATGCGTTGTTGCGCTCGGCTGGCTAGCTCGACGGTGGGATCCTGAAATAGTGGAGTCAATGTCAGCGAGGGGGGCGTGGTAAAGAGTGAGGGAGCGAGAGCGGCGGCTCTGCCGAATGACTTTAGGAGCACGGAGGAGCGATTGTGAAGGGCATGGTTATAACGACGGTGGCGCAGTTCGGCTGTTGAAGGCGACGTTGACCGGAGTGCCGGGCGTAAAAAAGGCAGCTTTTCAGCTGCCTTCGGATCACTCTGAGTCAATAACGCTTACGCGGTTTTCAGCTGACCACTGGTGTTTGGATCGTTGTAGATCGCCGGGTCAAAGTCCTCTTCGGACTTGGCCACAATCACAGAAACGGCGGTGTCGCCAGTGACGTTAACTGCGGTGCGTACCATATCCAGCAAGCGGTCAACGCCCAGGATCAGTGCGATACCTTCCACTGGCAAGCCAACTTGTTGCAGTACCATGGCCAGCATGATCAGGCCGACGCCTGGAACACCGGCGGTGCCGATAGAAGCCAAGGTTGCCGTTAGGATAACCATCAGCATGTCAGCAAATGACAAGTCGATGCCAAACACCTGGGCAATAAAGATGGTGGCAACACCTTGCATGATTGCGGTGCCATCCATGTTGACTGTAGAGCCCAGTGGTAGGGTGAAAGAGCCAACGCGGTTATTAACGCCAAGGTTCTTTTCTGCGTTATCCATGGTGATCGGCAAGGTTGCCGCAGAGCTGGCGGTAGAGAATGCGTACATCTGTACCGGCAGCATTTTCTTAAGGAAGGTGATTGGGTTCTGACCTGCCAATACACTCAGCAACAGTGGGTAGACCACTAGTGCATGAACGATCAGTACACCCAAGACAACGAAGAAATACTTCAATACAGAGGTGAATGCATCGGCTTCCAAGGTCATGGTTAGCTTGGCGATCAAACCAAACACACCGTAAGGGGCCAAGATCATCACGATGTTGACGATCTTCAGGACCACATCGTTCAGCTCGTTAAACAAGGAACGTACTTGGGCGGTTTTTTCACCCAGTTGGGCGATGGCGAAACCGAAGATAATGGCAAATACGATGATTTGCAGCATGTTGCCTTCGACCATGGCTGCCAGAGGGTTACGTGGTACCAGATCGATCACGACCTGTGCCAGAGAGGGCGCTTCTTTTGCGGCGAAGGCCATCTCTTCCTGCTGTAGTGACGCGTTACCCGGGTGGATCAGGATAGCTGCGGCCATTGCCAGGGAGATGGCGATGGCGGTGGTCAACAGGTACAGGGCGACGGTTTTGCCACCGAGGCGACCCAGCTTGCTCGGATCGGACAGGTTGCAGGTACCGCAAACCAAAGAGATAAAGACTAGTGGGACCACCAGCATTCGCAAGGCGGATACAAAGATCGAGCCCAGAACATTAAAGATCCCGTCGGTAAAAATGGTTTGTACCAGTTCATTGCCAGGCAGCAGGTTGCGCAACATCAAAGCGACGGCACACCCGAAGAACATTCCTAGCAGGATCTGGGTGGTTAGGCCCATTTTCTTAGTGGAATTTAAGCTCATATAACTTCCTTTGCAGATTTTATCGTTTTTCTAATGGCCGATAGCCTATCAGGAAGGGGGTGCAACAAAAAAGAGGCTTTTTGCATAACTTTATAGGTGGGGTTTGCTGTCGCGCTACCAGTGTGGTGCTGGTGTGAAAAGTTGGTGTCTATTGGGTGGCTTGGTGGTAGCTTTAGGGTTGTGTGATTTGGATGATTTTGTGGCATGGAGTCGCTAATGGGTTGTTTTTATCGGTTGTTCTTTGCGCTATTTGGCATGGTCATGCTGGCAGCGTGTAGTGGCGGAGGGAGCTTGGATAGCTCCGGATCGGATCTGGGGGATGGAGGGGACACTGGAAGTGGCGGCGACAGCTACCAGATCAGCGTGGTGCTACTGGATGCCAATGAACAAGGAGCCACTCAAGTCACCACAGAACAGCCGTTACAGGTGAAGGCAACGCTGCAAGGCCCAACGTCGGCTCAGCAGGTTTTGATGTTTTCTCTGAGTGGGCCCGGCGCGCTGTCGGTTGATAGCAAGCTGACCGATGGCAATGGGGTCGCAGAAGTTCAGCTCATCGCTGGTGCTTTGTCTGGTGCAGGTACGCTGACGGTTACCTTTGAGTCAGAGAGCGAAAGCTATGTTGGCTCTGTGAATTATGAAGTTATGGCGGGTGCCATTGGCGTGCCGACCATTTCGCTTGAGCTGTATGATCTGCAAGGTGAGCCCATCCAGATCGTCTCTCAGGATGAGCCGGGAAAACTGCAAGCCAATGTCACTTTGGATGGAGAGCCGCTTCCGGATCAATTTGTAGCATTTTCTGTCGATCCGGTGGGCGTGATAAACCCATCGCTAGGCACCGCGATCTCGGACAGCAGCGGTGCTGCGCACGTTACGCTGTTACCAGGTGAACAAGCCGGTGGCTCGATGGCGACGGCTCGGTTCAGCTACGACGGCAAGGACTATACCGATAGTTTTGCTTTTACTACGGCCGGTGACGCGCCACCGCAGTCGGGCTCTGACGGGAATATGCTGACTGTAGAGCTGCTGGACTCGATTGCCGGCAGCGCTATCAGCACGATATCGGCGGACCAGCCGGGCTTTATTCGCGTCACGCTAAAAGACAACCAACAGCAGGTACTCGCTGGAGAAGTGGTGAGTTTCACCAGTACGCTAGGCAATCTGCTGCCGGCTTTCGGCACCGCACTGACTGACAGTAATGGTGTGGCTACCATGGCGTTGGAAGCCGGTAGTATTGAAGGGGCTGGTGAGGTTACGGCGAACTATCGTGGTACCGAGGAGAGTCTGGGGTTCATCACACTAGGCGATGTGATCGATCCGGACACCTTAGTGCCTCACATCGCGTTCGATATCTATGATTGCCATCAAGCGCCGGGCTGGGACCGCACATTGCGCAACTTCTCTGCGTGTGAAACGACCGACAATATCACTAATACCGAGTCGGGCGTGATCGGTGTCACTGTGACTCAGGCGGGGGGCAGCCAGCCATTGCAACAAGCGCTGGTTTTGGGCGTGACGACACTGGGTGGGATCAGTCCAACTGCTGGTACTGCAGTGACCAACAGTGACGGAGTCGCCATCTTGGATCTGTACGCCAATGGCGATGTTGGCGCGGGGGAGATCACTGTCTCGACGGGAGGGCAGAGTGCAACGAAGGCGTTTGAGATAGGCCGCGTTGATGTCAAATTGGCGTTGGCCACCACCATTGGGGACTCGGTTTTGCCAGCTGGCGGCACGACGGTAGTAACGGTGGAAGTTTTGAATCAGGATGATACCCCAGCATTAGGTCAGCCGTTTGAGATTGAGCTCGGTTCAGACTGCCTGTTTGCAGGCAGTGCGGTGATAGATAGCCCGGTATCGACGATTGCTGGCGTGGCGCAGGCAACATATCGTGCAATGGGATGCAGTGGAACGGACACCATCACCGCAACGGCATTGACTGGGGGAACCACCGTTAGCAATGCCACCACCATTGAAGTGGCTGATGCGGGTGTGGGGTCGATCCAATACGTGTCGGTGTCAGAAAAACTGTTGGCGCTTAAAGGCAGTGGCGGTATCGCTGGCACAGGCCAGCGTACGGAGTCGTCTGTGGTGACCTTTAAGCTGCTGGATAGTTCGGGCGCGGCGGTGGAGAACGCCTTGGTGTGTTTTGAGCTGGCAACGGATGTCGGCGGTATTACACTGTTCCCGGATCCGACCGCGGCAGAGTTGAGTCACTGCAGCAATATTCAAGGGACTGCTCTGGGCAAGTATGGCTACGGTTATTCCAATGGGGACGGTGAAGTCTTTGCGACCGTGAATGCTGGATCTGTGCCGACGCCGGTGAAGGTTTTCGCTATGTGGACCGACGGCACGGACATCATTTCCAATGTTTCGGATGAGATGGTGATCAGCACAGGCCTAGCTGATCAAAACAGCTTCTCCGTCTCGGTTTCATTATTTAACCCAGAAGGCTGGAGTCACGATAATGAGCTGGTGAGTGTGAATGCACTTGCCGCCGATCACTTTAATAATCCTGTCCCTGATGGAACGATCGTCAGTTTTTGGGCTGAAGGCGGAGCCGTTGATGCATCTTGTGAGACGGGCCCGAAGGACGCTCGTCCTAATCCGCTAGGCGGTTGTTCGGTTGAGTGGCGCAGCCAAAACCCTCGTCCTTTTGTGGAAGCACGTGGACAAGTCGTGTCAGATGAGATCTGCCGTAACCCGGATAACTTAGGAAGCATTGCTCCGCCGTGTTTGGTGGACGGTGGTTCTGGCAGTTATGTTCCAGAGGCGATTGATGAACCCCGCTACGGCCGCGCCACGGTGTTGGCTTATGCGATCGGAGAGGAGAGTTTTGTCGACTTAAACGGCAATGGGCAGTTCGACTCGGCTGAGTTGTCGACGGTGACGGATCTGTCAGAAGCTTTTCGTGACGATAACGAGGATGGCCAGTTCCGAGACCACGATGTGGATGGGGTTAACCCCTCTGGCTTGGTGCCGGCTGGGGCGATCAACGAAGAGTTTGTGGACTTTAACCGCGATGGCAGCTTTAACGGGAAAGATGGCTTATACACCGGCTTGTTATGCCACGAAGACTCCACGGCAGATTGTGTGGATACGGGGGTAGATGGCGGTTATGCGCAAATCGATGTGCGCCGGTCGGTAACGATTGTCATGTCAGGAAGCTGGCCATACGGCAAGCTCACCCGCGATGGGCTGGTGTTGGATGGAAGTGATGAGGTGGATCTGACAACGGCAACCGGAGATCCCAGTCAGACATTGCGCCTTTATTTGACGGATCTGAACAACAATCCGCTGCCGTTTGGAACGACCATTGAAGCGACAACCAGCAACGGTGAGTTGAGCGTTGGCAGCAGCTACACCTTTCCTAACATAGCAACGATGACCCCATTGGCGTTTGTGTTTGTGTTGGAGCGGGAGACTACTCCAAACGAAAAGACGGACGGAACCTTGTTGATCACAGTACAAACCCCGAAGGGGAGTCCGAGAACCTTTACTCTCGCTGTGCGTGATGATGGGTAGGCGGAAGCGATAAGTAAGAAGGGCCAGCGATCGCTGGCCCTTCCTTTTACCTATGACATCGGCGGGTGATGGTCGGCTACCGTTGAAACGGGTAGATGCTACCCAGACTCAGCAATTGGGTGAGTTGATCTAATGCGGATTGGCTTTCGTCCAGCAGCGCCGGATCGCGCAGATCGTCCAGGCTGAGTTGGTCGCGATAATAGCGCTGAACCCATTGGGTTAATTGCTGATGTTTGGCGGGATCGATTAGGCACTCAGGATTGACCGCGGCACGTTCCCGCTCGGATAGCACCACGCGTAGACGTAGGCACGCCGGACCGCCGCCGTTTTGCATGCTTTGCTTAACGTCCAGGTAGATCACCTCCGCAATGGGGCCAGTGCTGCCGGTGAGTTCGCGCAGGTAGGTGTTGACCTCCGTGTTGTCCTGGCATTCCGTCGGGGCGACGAGCACATGGCGTCCGTCTGGCAAGGTTAATAGTTGGGTATTAAATAAGTAGCTTTGTACCGCCGAGTCGATCGAGACCGCTTCGGTTGGCACCTCGAGGACGGTAAGGCCTTCACCGAAGGCTTGATGGATCCGATCCAGTGCGTTGGCTTGCTCAAAAAACGCCTGTTGGTGGCAGAGCAGCAGTTCGCGATTGCCAACGGCGATCACATCATTGTGAAACACGCCTTGATCGATCACCGCTGGGTTTTGCTGAAGGAACAGGGTGCGCTCGGGAGCGAGCTGATGCAGGCGGGCAACGGCTTGGCTGGCCTCAAGGGTGTGGCGCGCAGGAAAGTGGACGGGCTCAAGCTCATCTTTGCGGCATTCACTGCGACCATAGACAAACAGTTGCAAACCAGCTTCGCCGTATTGGCGGCACAGACGTGTGTGATTTGCGGCGCCTTCGTCACCCAAAGTTGGATGAGACGGCAGAGGTTGATGATGCACAAAATGGTCGGGATCGGAAAAGACGGCTTGCAGTGTGCGCTGGGTTTGCACCGGCTCGATGGCCCGGTGCAGCTTGTTGATCAGGTTGGCCGGGGTAAAGTGGATCTTGCCATCGGCGCTGTCGGCACTGGGTGAGACCGTCGCGGCGTTTGCACTCCACATGCTGCTGGCGGAATAGCAGGCCAGTAGCAATTCCGGCGCTTGGCGGTAGGCGGCATCGAGGATCTGGCCGGGTTGACCTGAAAAGCCAAGTTGACGCAGGGTGTCGAGATCGGGCCGAGACTGAGGTGGCAACACCCCTTGTACCAGCCCCATCTGCTGCAGGGCCAACATTTTATCTAGACCTTGCAGTGCCGCGGCTCTTGGGTTGGCGACGGCGTTGGCATTCGAGCCTGAGGCAATGTTGCCAAAGGAGAGCCCGGCATAGTTATGAGTCGGACCGACAAGTCCGTCGAAGTTGGCTTCGTAATGCATAAATTCCTTCCTAAATTCTTCCCTGCAAGGATCACCAACGCAGACGCGGGATGACGAGCTCGGCCCAGTATACGGCGTCTTAAAAGCGGCTCAAGCGGTCAAAATTGGAGCGAAAGCTAACAAATGCATAACTATTGCTTGCTTGTCGGGCTCTGATGCATTAGTACTTTCTGCAATTGCGTGTTCAGTCGCTAAAAAAAGTTTAACTGAGCAAAAATCGTCTAAGCGTGTGGCTTCCGACTGCGCTAGGGTTGAATCTGAACCCGACTGCCTCTATATATGAAGCCAAATTACTATCCACAGCGTTTAATAAGGTCCTAACCAGTCTCATGGGCAAATCTCTGGTCATTGTGGAGTCGCCGGCTAAGGCGAAAACCATCAATAAGTATCTCGGCAAAGACTTTGTCGTGAAATCCTCCGTGGGTCACATTCGCGATCTGCCGACCTCCGCCAGTCAGTCGACCAAGAAGCCTGCGCCGACCAAGACCGCGGCCGAAGTGCGCAAGATGGCGCCGGACGAAAAAGCACGTTACAAGGCACAGCGGGATTATCAGACGCTGATCGCCCGTATGGGGATCGATCCCAAGCAGGATTGGGCGGCGGACTATCAGGTTTTGCCGGGCAAGGAAAAGGTAGTAAAAGAGCTGCAAACCTTGGCGGAAAAAGCCGACACCGTCTATCTCGCAACGGATTTGGATAGAGAGGGAGAGGCGATCGCCTGGCACTTGCAGGAGGTGATCGGCGGCGATGACGCGCGTTATCGCCGGGTGGTGTTCAATGAGATCACCAAGTCCGCGATCCAGGATGCGTTTGCGCAACCCTTGTTTCTCGATCATGACAAGGTCAATGCGCAACAAACCCGTCGTTTCCTCGACCGACTGGTGGGCTTCTCTGTCTCACCGCTGTTGTGGAAGAAGTTGGCTCGTGGTCTGTCGGCGGGACGGGTTCAATCCGTTGCGGTTCGCCTGATCGTCGAGCGAGAGCGGGAGATCCGCGCGTTTGTGCCTGAGGAGTTTTGGGACATTCACGCCGATCTGTCGAGCGCCAGTGGCGCTGCGTTGCGGATGGAGGTGGCGAAATACCAAGGCCAAACCCTGAAGCTGGGTGATAAGAACCATACTGATCAGGCGGTAGCGGCACTCCAGTCGGCGCAATACCGGATCAGCAAGCGCGAAGATAAACCCAGCTCTAGCCGTCCATCGGCCCCCTACATCACCTCGACATTGCAGCAGGCGGCGAGTACGCGCCTGGGCTTTGGGGTGAAAAAGACGATGACGTTGGCGCAACGCCTCTACGAAGCGGGCCACATTACCTATATGCGTACCGACTCGACCAACCTCAGCAAAGAGGCGGTGGAGAGTGCTCGTGATTTCATTGGCACCGAGTACGGCAGTAAATATTTGCCTAAAGAGCCGAATCGCTACGGCTCTAAAGAGGGGGCTCAGGAAGCGCACGAAGCGATCCGACCTTCGGATGTAAACACCAAAGCCAGCACCCTCAGCACCATGGAGCGTGATGCACAGCGTCTGTATGAGCTGATCTGGCGCCAGTTCGTTGCCTGTCAGATGATGCCAGCCAAGTACGATGCGTCCACCATTACCGTGGAAGCGGGCGATTACGAGCTGAAGGCTAAAGGCCGCATCATGGTGTTTGATGGTTGGACCCGGGCGCAGCCACCCATGGGGCGCAAGGGCGAAGAGGACAAGACCTTGCCTGCGGTCACCATCGGTGAGGCGCTGGAGTTAAATAAGCTTGATCCTAAACAGCACTTTACTAAGCCGGTGGCACGTTTTAACGAGGCCTCCTTGGTCAAGGAGCTGGAGAAGCGCGGTATTGGTCGTCCGTCGACCTATGCGTCGATCATCTCTACTATCCAGGATCGAGGCTATGTGCGGGTTGAAAACCGCCGTTTCTTCACCGAAAAGATGGGTGAGATCGTCACGGATCGCTTAGTCGAGAATTTCGAAGAGCTGCTCAGTTACGATTTTACCGCCTCGATGGAGGAGACCCTAGATAAGATCGCTCAGGGCAATCTTGAGTGGAAGCAGGTTCTAAACGAGTTCTACCTCGACCTCGGAGACAAACTGGAAACCGCCGAGCTGGAAGTGGACGAAGGCGGGATGCGCCCAAATCAGATGGTGCTGACGGATATTCCGTGTCCGACCTGTGAACGTCCAATGGGGATCCGCACTGCGACCACCGGGGTCTTCTTAGGTTGCAGCGGCTATGCATTGCCGCCGAAAGAGCGCTGTAAGACCACCATCAACCTGACACCGGGAGAGGAGGCGGAAGCCATCACTTCGGATGAGCAGGAGGCGGAGGCGCTGATCACGCGCCAGCGTTGTGAGCTGTGTGGCTCGACCATGGACAGCTACCTGGTCGATGAAACCCGTAAGCTGCACGTCTGTGGTAACAACCCGACCTGTGAAGGCTATGTGGTTGAGAAGGGCACCTTTAAGATCAAAGGCTATGACGGCCCGCTGATCGAATGTGACCGCTGTGGCTCAGATATGGAGCTCAAAGATGGCCGCTTCGGTAAGTACTTTGCGTGCACCGATACCAAAGGGGCTGAGTGTAAGAATACACGTAAACTTCTGAAAAGTGGGGAGGTTGCTCCGCCGAAGGAGGACCCTGTACCGCTGCCTGAGCTGCCCTGTGAAAAGTCCGATGCGCACTTTGTGCTGCGCGATGGCGCCGCTGGTTTGTTTATGGCGGCCAGTACCTTCCCGAAAAGCCGCGAAACACGCGCGCCTCGAGTCGAAGAGCTGAAACGATTCCGTGATCGTATCTCGCCGAAATTCTATTATTTGGCGGATGCACCGGCTCAGGATCCAGACGGCAATCTGGCTCTGTTGAAGTTCAGCCGTAAGACCAAGGAGCAGTATGTGGCTTCTGAGCTTGATGGCAAGGCGACCGGTTGGGTGGCCAAGTACGTCAACGGTCAGTGGGTTGAAGAGCAGACCAAGAAGTCGAAAGCGAAGCCAAAGAAGGCGGAGTGATATCTCGTTGCATAGAAAAAGGCGCTCGATTGAGCGCCTTTTTTACGTCTTGTTGGTCGCTATAACCGACGGCGTAGCAATGTCGGAATCGGTTCTACCACTTTTTCTTGGGCTGGAATAACTCGTCGAGTTCATTGCTGCCCTTGTCGCTACTGCCGCTATGGAGGCTGGCCTGCTGACGTTGGTCAATGTCCGCCAACATCGCGTTGGCCTTGTTCATGGTGGCATCTCGAAACAGGATGTCTTCGCTGCTTTGCGCATTGAGGTTGCTGATCAGCTTGGACAGCAGCTGTTTTGCCGAGCCCAGCTGACTGTTTTGTATTGCGACGCGGGCGCGGTCGAGCAGGACGGTAGCGTTGATCCGAGCCAGTAGATGATCGGCTCGTTCGGATTCGCTGACAAACAGATCGTGGGTAATGCGGCTCTTGTTATGCTCATGGCGTAACACGTCTTTCAGACGTTTGAGTGCCTGTACCAAGCTTAAGGTTTGTTTGTCATTGGTTGGGACGGTGAAGGTATCCAAGCCTTTGGCTGCACCTTCGTTTTTGTTCAGTGAGATCAATTGCGCTTCGATGTCAGTCTTTCGGCGCAGATAGTCGCTGTGATTGCGTTCGATGGTTAAGGCGGCATCGATCGCATCGAGGATCCGCTGATTCAGTAGTAGCAGCAGCTCGTTGCTCATTGGTAGAAGAGTACCGGCGGTCAGTAACTGCTCGGTTTCATCGATGGTGGCCCGGTGCTTGGCGAGCTGTTGCTGCCGAGCAAGCTCCAGCTGCTCTTTGTGCTGCTGGATCAAATTAACGCAGATAACCAGTAGAAGAAGGGCGCCGAGTAAGAGCAACACAAGAGTTAAAGACATGGTTTTTCTGGATCCTTTTTATTTGCTCCAATGCTACACCAATCTGCCCTTAGAGCGCATCTCTGATCTTGCTAGCTGAGCGCACCTTATTACACTTCTGTTGTTTTTATGCTATCTATATAACACTTTAGAATTAGCGTAAGAGGCAGGTATGAAACTGCAGCAATTGCGATACATCGTTGAGGTCGTTCATAACAACCTGAATGTGTCGGCGACGGCAGACAGTCTGTATACCTCCCAGCCGGGGATCTCGAAGCAGGTTCGGATGCTCGAAGACGAGCTGGGCATACAGATCTTCGGCCGAAGCGGTAAACACCTGACGCACGTTACCCCAGCCGGTCAGCAGGTGATCGAGCTTGCCAGCGATATTCTTGGCAAGGTGGAAGGGATAAAAAATGTTGCGTCGGAATACACCCAACCCGACCGAGGGGATCTCAATATCGCCACTACCCATACGCAGGCGCGTTATGCTCTGCCTGAGGTGATCCGTGGCTTTATCCAACGCTACCCTGATGTGAACCTGTTGATGCATCAAGGGACGCCCGATCAGATCTGTGAGATGGCCGTGCGAGGGGACGCGGATTTCGCCATCGCCACGGAAGGGATGAACCTGTTCCACGATCTGGTGATGCTGCCGTGCTACCACTGGAACCGTTCGATCGTCTTTCATAAGGATCATCCACTGGCCAAGTGTGCCCATGTGGGCCTGGAGGAGCTGATCCAATACCCATTGGTGACCTATGTGTTTGGCTTTAACCGCAGCTCATCGTTGGAGAAAGCCTTCGCCCAGGTTGAAGGCGAGCCGCGTGTGGTGTTCTCTGCAACCAGTGCTGATGTGTTAAAGACTTATGTACGCATGGGGCTCGGGGTAGGGGTGATGGCAACTATGGCGTTGGAGCCGGAGGACAGCAAAGATCTGGTGGTGGTGGATGCCTCGCATCTGTTTGAAGCGAACACAACCAAGATCGCTTTCCGTAAAGGCAGTTTCCTCCGTTCCTATATGTATGAGTTTATGGAGCGGTTTGCCCCGCACCTGACGCGGCCGGTGGTGGAACAAGCCTTGGGGCTGCGCGATCAGGCCCAGATCGATGCCATGTTTGCAGGCATGGCCTTGCCGATGCGCTGAGTGACGCATATCGGGCCATCCATCGAGGATGGCCTAACTCGGTGTTCACTTCTAGCGTCGTGCCGCCTTTAACTCCTCCAGACCCCCGCCATTGTGGACCCGATAGCCTAACGCTGATAAGGAATTGGCGGCGATCCCTGAGCGGCGCCCGCTCCGACAGTACACGACAATGGGTTGATCTTGGTTGAGTTTGAGGGCGTTGATGGCCTGAGTGATGGTTTGGTATTCAAGATTATGCGCGCCGGCTAGGTGTTCACTTTGGTACTCCGGCGGCGTGCGTACATCGATCAATACAGCGCCTTGTTCGATTAGCTGCCAGGCCTGTTCCGCTCGGCTCTGTGCTTGAACCTGAGTGGAGAGCAACGTTGCACAGCCGATGAGGAGCAACAAAGGGAGCAGACGGCGCGTCAGCATAGGCAATGTTTGGAAGACAGATGTCATTTTCTATCCTTGTCGAATGGTTAGCGTATGCAAACCAGTTTATGTGTTTCTCTGAGGAAGGGGTATTCTGCCGGGCGGTGCTCTAGGAGAGTGACAGGGCCAGTCGCTTGGAGGAGGGAGCCCCGCAAAGTCCGGGGCTCATCGTCGTGAGGTGACGTTACAGCCGGGCCAGAATGGCGTCGGTAAAGGCCTGAGTGCCGGCGTTACCGCCGAGATCTCGGGTAACACATTCCCCCGCTGCGATGGTGTCGCGCACCGCATTGCGGATCTTACCAGCTTGCTCCGCCAGCCCCAGATATTCGAGCATCTGTACAGCAGCGAGGATCAAAGCGGTGGGGTTGGCCAGATCTTGCCCCGCGATATCGGGTGCGCTGCCGTGGACCGCTTCGAAGATCGCTGCCTCCTGGCCGATGTTGGCGCCGGGCGCTAAGCCAAGCCCTCCGATCAGCCCAGCACAGAGATCGGACAGGATGTCACCAAACAGATTGGTGGTGACGATCACGTCAAACTGGCTGGGATCCATCACCAACTTCATGCAGGTGGCATCGACGATCATCTCTTGCGATTCAATCTCCGGGTAACGCTCGGCCACCTCTCTGGCTACCTTGAGAAACAGGCCGGAGGTCGACTTCATGATATTAGCTTTGTGAACCGCGGTGACTTTTTTGCGGCCCTCTTTGCGCGCGAGTTGGTAAGCGAATTCACAGATCCGTTCAGCACCATCCCGGGTGATGATGCTCATCGCCTCGGCCGTTTGACCATCGGCGCTGACGGTTTGGCCTGCACCTGAGTACATGCCTTCGGTGTTTTCCCGAATGGTGATGATATCGACATTTTCATAGCGGGCTCGGGTGCCCTTCAACGAGAGCACCGGACGGACGTTCGCATACAGATTGAACGTTTTGCGCAAGCTGACATTGATGGAGGTAAAGCCGTCGCCGATGGGGGTGGTCAAGGGGCCTTTTAGCGCCACCTTGTTCTTTTCGATCAGATCTAAGGTCTGTTGAGGCACCAGCTCGCCGTGCTTTTCCAGTGCCGTTAAGCCAGCGTCAGCAAATTCATAGTCGAATTGACAGCCCGCCTTATCCAGCACCTTTAAGGTTGCATCGACGATATCGGGACCGATCCCGTCGCCGGGTATTACAGTTATGGTTGTTGCGGACATGCATACATCCTTCCACGTTGGTGTTTGTTTATGTACCCCTCTAGTACCAGCCAGTAGCGAGAGCAACTGTGACAGGAGATGGGGGCTTTGTTAGCATGTTTCGGCGCACAGTCTACCGCTTTTCACAGGCCACTTACAGTTGGCGGAAAGTCGTAGCAACGGATATGGACGATAGGTGAGGGTGCCGTGTGAAGAAGTTAGTGTTTGTTCTATTGCTGGGGATGGGGAGTAGTGGTCTGTCCTGTGCGGCCCCGGTGACGCCGGAGGCTGTCATGGCCTTTGAGTCACTCAAAGATCCGGCCATTTCCGATGATGGCAGCGTGATCGCCTACGCCGTGCAGGCCGATCGCGGTGAGCCGAACGGTCGATTACGCCGTCCTGATGGCCATGTGTTTAATGTTGTGGGCGCACAAGCGCCGGTGCTGTCGAGCGATGGTGACCATGCCTTGTTTACTGTGCCACCGTCGCTGTTGGAGTGGGAGCAGACGCCCAAGAAGGCGCGGCGTAAGTTGCATTCAGGCCGGGTACTGGTGCATAGCCGAACCGGTCAGGAGTGGCGCTTCGATGAGGTCAAGGAAGCCAAGTTCAGTCACAATGGCCGGTACTTACTGGTTTTGCATGAAAAGGCCAAGGCGACGGATGAAACGCCCGTTGCTGGGGCAACCTTGACCATTCGCGATCTGCACAAGGACACCAGCCGCACCTTCAGTCATGTTCACCAGATCGCCGTGGCGGAAAAAGGCTTTGGCTTGGCTTACAGTAGTGAGACCCCGGCGGGAGAGCTTAATGGCGTCTATTTACTGTCGCACGATCTGAGCTCGGTGCCGGTCTACCAAGAAAAGGGCCACGTCAGTGGGGCACTGCGCTTCAGTCGGGATGGCAAGCAGTTGGCATTCAGTTGGGGCCCAGAAGAGGTGGCGAAGCGTCAGCGAGAGCATCGCCTGGGCCATTTTCAGGGGGGCAAGTTGCGCTGGCAAGCGCTCAATCATGCCGATTTTATTGTCTCTGGGTTCAGTGAGTTAACCTTCAGTCGCGACGGCGAACGCCTGTTCGTTGGCCGCCAAGCGCGCCAGCCTCAAAGCCGCAAAATAGAAGATTATGCGGATCCGACGGCCCTCTACCAACCAGAGCAGATATTAAGTCGGACCGAGTTGGTGCTCTGGCATGGCGACGATGCGCGGATCAAATCCGTCGAACAAAAACGCCATAAAGACGAGTTTAAACGTCAATACCAAGGTGTCTGGCATCTTAGCGGCGAAGAGTTTATTCAGTTAACCGATCCCCGCGTGCCCAGTTTGAAGCTGGCGGATAACCGACGATTCCTGTTGGCGTCCAGTGATACCCTTTATCGCAAAATGGCCTCTTGGGCCGGGTTCTATCGAGATTGGTATCTGGTCGATCTGAAAACCGGTCAACGTCGGGCTTTGGTTGAGCAGACCTTGTCGGCGGATGAGCCCAGCTTGTCGCCTCACGATGATGGGGTGATCTGGCATGTCCGCGGTAAGCTCAAGTGGCATGACATTAAGGCCAACTCCACCCGCGTCATTGCGGAGGGCTTTTCCGATGAGGATCACGATTACCCGAGTCCGGCGCCGGGTTACGGTTTTGACGCTTGGCTGGAGCCGGGGGCCGGCGTGCTGGTTTATGACAAGTACGACATTTGGTTGGCCAAAGGCGGTGAACTGGAGCGTTTGACGGAGGGGCGTGCGCAGCGCTGGATCCATCGCCGAGTGCGCACCGACGATGATGCCTTGTTCCTGTCGAGTCAGGCGGATCTGCTGCTGCATCGGCACAACGAGCACACACGGGATGAGGGCTTAAGCCATCTTAAGATCGCCCCGCGGCAACTGCAGCCCTGGTTAACTGGGCCGCAACGCACCCGTTTTGTGGCAAAGGCGCAGCAAAGCGATGTGCTGCTGTTTACTCAGGAGCGTTACGATCGCTATCCGGATCTGCTTCAGACCCGTGGTTGGCAAGGCGAGTTTACTCAGGTTAGTGATCTTGGCGCGCAGCTCGAGACGCTGGATTGGGGTCAGGCACAGCGGATCAGCTGGCGCTCGCGCACCGGCGAGCCCTTGTCCGGTGTGCTGATCACGCCACCGGGTTATCAAGGCGACAAGCCCCTGCCGACGATGATCTATTTCTACCGCTTTATGAGCGATAGGTTGCATCAGTTTCCAGCAATGGCGCTCAATCACCGCCCGAACTTCCCGTGGTTTGCCAGCAAAGGGTACGCCATCTTCCTGCCCGATATCCGCTTCGAGATAGGCCATCCTGGCCGCTCTACGGCGGATGCACTCTTGCCCGGGCTCGATACGCTCGTCGAGATGGGGCTGACCGATCCGCACGCAGTGGGTCTGCAGGGGCACTCTTGGGCGGGCTATCAAAGTGCCCAATTGGTGACTCAGACCAATCGCTTTAAGGCCGTAGTGACTGGGGCGCCAGTGGCCAATATGACCTCCGCGTATACTGGGATCCGCCTAGGCTCTGGGCTGGGCCGGCAGTTTCAATATGAGGCGGGTCAAAGCCGCATTGGTCAGAGCCTCTACCGGGCGCCGCAATTGTATATTGAGAACAGTCCGGTATTTCATGCCGACAAGATCGAGACTCCGATGCTGATCATGTTTGGTGATAAGGACGATGCGGTGCCCTGGCAACAAGGGATCGAGCTGTATCTGGCGATGCGCCGCTTAGGCAAGGAGGTGGTGATGCTGCAGTATGAAGGGGAGCCGCATCACCTCAAGGAGTACCACAACAAACTCGATTATAGCCTGAAGATGATGGCGTTTTTTGACCATACCCTGCAAGGCGCAGCAGCGCCTAGCTGGTGGCTGCAAGGCCAACCGCTGCGCCTGCCCGATCCAGAAGAGCAATAGGCTCGGAGTGTTGATATAAAAAACGGCCATCGGGCCGTTTTTTTGTTATTTATCGGCGCGTGCGTACGCCGGTCCGAAGCGCCGCGTTCAGTGTTAAGGTTCGAGTTGGGCTAATGCGGTTTTGCCCCATGCGGCCAAGACACCATCGCGAAACAGCAAAGGCGTGGTTTCGTCTTCGGTGGTCATGCCATCCCCTTTGAGCCGATGGGTGCGGTAGCGCAATATCTGCATCTGCACCCCATCGCTGGCGGTAAAGGCTTCATTAAAATCCGGGGATCCCAGCAGGCTGAGGACCTGAGCTTGCTCCATGCCCATCTGTAATGTGGCGATGGTGGCGACGTTATGCTGTTGCCGGTCGTCCCAATCGAGTTGATCCGGTGTGCGCTCAGCGCCATCCCACAGGGTGATCGTGATGATCACAAACAACAAATACGCCCCGAGCAGGCCGAGGATCACGGGGACAATGCGATTTTTTTGCTCTCTCATATTCCATCAACGCTGTGCTGTGACTGCCACTTAGGTTAACAAGATGTTGCCTTGGTGCAATGGGCTGGGCGAGAAAAAAATGGGTAAGAACGTAACGTGCCGCCGTAGACCATGCTGGCGTTGATGGGGCCGATAAGCGGATATGGCGCGAGCCAAGGGCTTAGTAGAGCCCAATGGCAAGCGAAGATGAGCGGCTATGAGATGGGGGCTTATCTGTGCGCAGCGGTGGGTTATCGATTGACTTGGGGCTTTTTGACAGGTGACGGCATGGCGGGGCGATCGTTGCCCCGCGCGTGGCAAAGGGGGCGGGCTACCAAGGGATCTCACTGCCGTCGTAGTTAAGGAATCTGCCCGTATTCGCCAATGTCAGCTGATCTAATACCTTGCGCATCCCTTCAACTGACGTGAGTGCAGAGATGAAAGCATTGGGTCCGCCCATCTCGGTTTGGACCCAGCCTGGGTGCAGTAGGGCGACAGGGTGGGCCTGCGCGGCGAGATCATTGGCCAGGCTCTTACCAATGGCGTTGAGTGCTGCCTTCGAGGCGCGGTAGAAGTAGGCGCCGCCGCTGCCGTTGTCGTCCATGGAGCCCATTTTGGAACTCAGCAGGGCGATCTTCGCGCCTTGGGCAAAGTTGGGGCGCAGCGCCTGCACCAGCAGGAGTGGAGCGAGCACATTGATTTGCATGATCTCGGCAAAAGGGCCGGCTTGATAGTGGCCCAGCGGTAAGCCTTTGGGGCCGTAGATCCCGGCGTTGCTGATCAGCAGATCCAACTTCCGCTCGCCTAGGTAATCAGCCAACGCCGGGATCTGCTCAGGATGGCTGAGATCCAAGCCAACCAATTCCAGCTGTTGGGGGAACTGCTGGGCCAACTGCTGCAGCGCGTCGGCAGACTCCGGCTGTCGACAACAGGCGATAACCTGGGCCCCATCGTGCAGATATTGGCGGGTGAATTCCAGGCCGATCCCTCGATTGGCACCGGTAATGAGGAGGGTAGGTTTCATGCAGGCTCCCTGAGTCGAAATTGATTGAGGCTGAGGTTGAGGATCAGATCTTGCCGCAGACGCACGAGCGCGTAGCTGAGGCGAGCTTGATAGCGGTGTTGGTGCAACGTGTCGCCCAGCTTGCCCTCAACGGTGCCGGGGGTGAAGATCTGGCTGAGATTTTGGTGTTGTTGTAACAGCTTTTGCGCGGTTTTTTTGCCGATACCGGGCACGCCGGGGATCCCGTTGCCACTGTCGCCGGCAAGCGCCCAAAAGTCGAGCAGTTGGTGTTGTGGTACGCCGACTTTCTGCTCCAGCTTGGGCAGATCCAGGGCTTCGCCCTCAAAGTGATCCCACTGGGTTAATCCGACGCGGTGGAGTTGGCCAAAGCCTTTATCGGTTGAGAGGATCACCACGTGGCCACCATGCTCAACCACCTTGACGGCGATGGTGGCGATCAGATCATCCGCTTCGATGTTGTCTTGCCGCACTGAGCCTAACCCCATCTGTTCGAGGTGCTGCTGCAGTGCGGGCAGATTGGCGGCAAGATCGTCGGGCATGGGTTTGCGCTGCGCTTTGTATTGCGGATAGAGCTCGCGACGCCAGCTGTGCTGGTGGCCGCCATCCCAGACCAACATGGCGTGGCTGGGGCCATGCTGGCGTAGGGCTTTTTTTATGGCGCTATCACAGCGTTCGATCAGGGCGGTTTGGTTATCGGGGATCGTTGCGTGGATCCGGCGGATCAGGTTGAGCGCGTCGATCAGTAAAAGTTGGACGGTCATCCGTGGTCTATCTCATAACAGGGGTGGTAGGTGCTGCCGGGCAGTTTCATCCGGCCTTGGTTGACGAAGGCGGACAGCAGGGCGTCCATTCGCTTCATTAATTGCGGATCGCCGGTCAGTTTAAATGGGCCATATTTGGCGATGGCGCGAACGCCATCGGCTTTGACATTGCCGGCGACGATCCCGGAGAAGGCCTTGCGTAGATTGCCGGCGAGTTGGGCGGTGTGGGCTTGCGGCTGCAGCGCCAGGTTGGCCATGGCTTGGTGGCTGGGCAGAAAGGGCAGCTGAAACTCCGGTTCGATCTTCATGCGCCAGTTATAGGCAAAGGCGTCGCCGGTTTGTTGCCGATAGGCTTTGACGTTGGGGATCTGCTGTTTTAAGCAGCGAGCAACGGCGATCGGATCATCGATAATGATGTGGTAGCGCGCCTGTGCCTTAGGTCCAAGCGTGGCACCGATGAAGTCATTGATTTCATCGAAGTAGGCCCGACTCTCGGTTGGGCCGGTCAGTACAACGGGGAGGGGCTCGGCGGCATTGTCTGGATGCAGCAGGATCCCCAGTAAATAGAGCAACTCTTCTGCTGTACCGACACCGCCAGGAAAGATCACGATGCCGTGCGCCAGGCGGACGAAGCCCTCAAGGCGTTTTTCAATATCCGGCAGGATCACCAACTCATTAACGATCTGGTTGGGTGGCTCGGCGGCAATGATGGAGGGCTCGGTCAGGCCGAGGAAGCGACCCTCTTTAACGCGCTGTTTGGCGTGGGCAATGGCGGCGCCTTTCATCGGCCCCTCCATGGCGCCCGGGCCGCAGCCGGTACAGATGTTGAGCTCGCGCAGCCCCATCTGGAAGCCCACTTCACGGGTGTACTGGAACTCGACGTCATTAATGCTGTGCCCACCCCAACAGACCACCATATTGGTTTTGCCGCCGGTGGGGATCGCTTTGGCGTTGCGCAGGATCTCAAACACCACGTTGGTGATGTGCGTGGCATTGGTCAGGTTGATGTGGCGTAGGTTTTCGAAGCGATCATTGATGTACAGGATATCGCGCAGCACCGCGAACAGGTGTTCCTGTATGCTGCGCATCAGTTTGCCATCCACCAGTGCATCTTGGGGCGGATTGGTCAGTTCAAGGATCACCCCGCGCTCCTGTCTCAGCACCCGAATATGAAAATCTAGGTGGCGTTTAAACAGGGTTTCGCTGTCGTCGGTCTTAATACCAGACGCAAGAACGGCCAGAGCACAACTGCGAAACAGTTGATACAGCTCGGAGGCCGCGCTTTCTCTCAGTCGTTCAACTTCCAATTGGGACAGCTGATCCAGACTGCCTCGGGGACGTACCTGGATCTGCATAGGCCCGGTCTCCTTATTGATCGATCTCGACCCGATCTCTGCCCTGTCGCTTAGCGCGATACAGAGCCGCATCGGCGCGCTCAAACGTTTCCTGCACCGTCTCCTGGGCATCGACACGAGCAGCGCCGAGTGAGATGGTGACGGTCAGGCGATCGCTCTGGAACTTAAAGGGGATCGCTTTGATCCGCTCCCGCATCCGGTTGAGGGTTTGGTTGACCTGCTCCAGCTCGACCTCTGGCAATAATAGGACAAACTCTTCGCCACCGTAGCGTGCGACAAACTCCTCTTGGCGCAGCGCGTTCTTCAGCGCCATGGCGATCACCTGTAAGGTCTTGTCACCTGTGGTGTGGCCAAACCGGTCGTTGATCTCCTTGAAATGGTCGATATCGATCACCGCGATCCAAAGCTGAGTGTTGTAGCGACGGACGTTGCGATATTCGCGTTTTAGTCGGTCATCCAGCGCGGCTCTGTTGGGCAGTTGGGTGAGGCTATCGATCATATTGAGACGCTGCTGTTCGACCAAGCGCTCCTTATAATTGCTTGCCTGTGAGGTGAGCGCGTTCAGCTCTTTGCGCATGCTGTCCATGGAGGCTTTCAACTTGGTGAACTCATGCTGCTCGTCCACCTCCCGCTTGCGGATGATGGCGCGCAGCAGCGAGAGCTCTCGGCTGACATGCTGTTTGAGTTGCTCCAACTCGGTGGCGTTAGCGACGTGCGAGCCTATCTCCTGACACTGGCTGGTGAGGCGTTTATTGACTTCACGTTGATTGCCAAAACTGCGCTCGGTTTGGCTCCAGTTGTCGGAGACCGCTTCGCGCACCACGCTCAGGGCATCATTGATGGCCAGCAGGAACTGTTGTGAGGCGTTTTTCTCTTTAACCAGTTCTTCAACCAGTAAGTTGAGCACTTGTTGGTAGGCATCCAGCAAGGCATCGCCGCTGATCTCACCGGCCAGCTCTGCTTTCATCGCAGCAATGCTGTCTTTATGCTCGGGCCGGAAGTCCAGGTCGGATAATAGATGCGCTAACTCATGGCACATCTGGATCTGCTTTGGGGTGACAGGGAGCGGCTCTGCGCTGGCCATGCGGTCAAGCAGCAGAGTTTCGTAGTAGCCGGCGAGGCGGCGCAGCTGGGGCAACTGCTCCCAGACGCTGTAGATCGGCTTTTGCATCTCCTGCTGAAAATGACTCAGCTCGCGTAGCATCGGCTCGGGCGCGGACGCCAGTTGACCCATACGTTTGGCCAAGCTGGCCATCGACTGCTGGTTGGTTTGCAGCTCTCGCTGCGTGCTCTGAGCTTGTGCTTGCAGGGTGCGGCACAGCGTGGCCAACTCCGGCAGCAAGGCTTCGACATTTTTTTCCGATGCGAGGCGGGTACGCAGCTTGGCCAGTCGGTTATCCAACTCGAGGTTTTGGCCTTTGCAACTGATGCTGAGGTGATGGATGCACTCGACCAAACCGCGGATCTGCCGCTGGTTGGTTTCGCTTAACTCAAGCAGTTTTTTTTGGGTAAGCTGAGCGCGTTTTAGCTGCTGTTCGAGCATTATCGTTTTGGCTTGAGGCTCAATGGCATCATGCATGCGCGGTGACGATCCCTGTTCTGATCTTGATCGGCTGCCAGATTCGCGTTAGCGATTGGGGCCGGATCATGGTGCGGTTGATTAACGAATCTAAAATTCAGATATATCGCTTGGTTATACCATAGCTACTTTGAACCGCCTACATCTTACGGTAAGGCCTGATTAAGCTGTGTTCGGTTGGTCACTTTTGTGACCGGTCTCATGGGGTTGGTGGTCGCAGAATGGGGTAAGCGGACCGGATCGTCATGATTGGAGATGCAGCGAATGACCCCGTTGTCGACGCATTTGGCCGCACTGCGATAGAGATCGTCAGACTTAAGCAACGGGGCATTCAGTGCGACAGGTTGCAGCAGGACAAAGCGATGATCCTGAGCCGAGTGAGACGCGTCCACGGCAGACCAAAGTGCAAATTGGCATAGCTCCAAAGAGAGCGCCGGCGGCAGGGTGAGCATGGAGCCCGGCTGAAATGGCAGACCGATGGCGCCAACGGCAAGCGGACTGGCAAGAGCGGGCTGACTTTCCGGCCATTGAGCACAGATCCGCAAGAGTGTTTTCAGCTTATCTTCAATGTTTTGACAGCGTACGATCAAGGCATACTGGCCGGGGCTGGGCTCGGCCAGCAGATGCAGATCTTCCAGGCGAGCCAATCGTTGGGCGATGGCGCGTCGCATCTGACGATATTGAAACTGGCCGGTGGCGAGCTCCATCTGCGCCAAGTCGCCAAAGTGCAGTAGCACCAGCGCACCATCCGATGCGTGCTTTAGCTGTTGGAACAGGGCCTGGCGGTTGCCAAGCTGGCTGATGGGATCGGTTAACAAGGCTTCACAGGCTTGCTCCAGCCTCTGCTGGGTCCGCCTTTTCCTGTGCCAAACCAGCAGCAGTAGGCAAAACAACATCGCCGATGTCGCTAGGCCAATGCTGTGCAGTAATGTTAATCGCTGTAACTGGCTTTGTTGCTTAAGGTCTTGTTGCTGCGCCTGTTTCAGTTGAGTTCTGAGCTGCTCTTGGGTGATCTGACTGCTGCTTCCTACCACCATGGGTGAGAGAGGCTGTGGCAGCTCCAGCGCGGTTTGCAGTTGTGACCACGCATGTTCTTGATGGCCTAATTGGTGGTTAGCGTCGGCCAGCAACAGCCACATTTCGCGTTGTTCCTTGATCTGGATCCTGTCGTCTACTCGCTGCTCCAGCGACTGCGCCAATGACAGTGCTTGCATGGGCTCGCCTAACATCAGGTGGGCTTGACCGAGCCGAAGTTGATTTAAAAACAGGTAGCGGAAGTGACCTCGCTGTTCGAACACAGTTTCTGCTGGGAGGAGATACTCCATGGCTTTGTCTGGTTGCTCGGCGGTCAGATAGACGCGGCCGATGTCGTGTCGGGCCGCGGCGATGGCTAGGCTGGATTGCACCTGAAATAGGTTGTCCAATGCCAGGAGGTGATAATGCAGCGCTTCGGAAATGGAGCCTTTGGCTTCGTTGGTATAACCGATCTCGGATAGTGCGTTGGCCATCAGGTGGAGTTTGTTGGCTTTCTTTGCGTTAACCGTGGCTTGGTGAGCGTACTCCAACGAGCCCTGATAGTCGCCATTCGCCCGAAGCAGCCGAGTGAGCTCTATCCCCAGATCGACTCGGAATCGTGGTGAGTTTACCTCGTCGCTGGCATTTAATGCAGAGCGGTAGAACTCGGCGGCTTTGAGGGGATCGTTGGCGATGCGATACGCTTGTCCCAGATGGTGTTCAGCTTTGGCCACGCGGCTCTTATCATCGGCCAACAGCGCCCGCTGCCGGGCTTTGCTTAAAACCTCGATAGCTTCGTCAGGGCGGCGAAGATAGCGCAGCAGTGAGCCAGTTTTCAGCAAAACGTCGATATGCAGAGTCAGCGCATCTGCGCTGTTGAGGTTCGCTAAGGGTAAACTGGCTTCCTGGTACAGTAGTAAGGCTTGCTCAAACTGGCTTTTCATCGCGCCGACGTAGGTGCCTTCCAGCAAGCCAAATCGACTTTTTTGCATCTGGTTTAAGGTGCGCTGACGCAGCTGAGTCAAGCTCTGCTCGATCTGCTCCTGATCCCGTAGGTGGAAGTGGGCGAAGCCTTGGACTAACAAGCGATCGGTTTCATCGACGGCGCTGGCGGCAGGGAAGCGGTGTTGCTCGAGGACGGCTTGCGGATCAAGCTCTAACCGGTCCTCAAGGGTGTGCCAGTCGATGGAAGTGGACGCCATGGCGGATATTGTTGCCAACATCAGCATCACGCCTATCAGTTTACGCATTCTCTTTCCGAAGCTGAACGGATCCTTAATGTTGGTATACTGCCAGCCTAAGCAGCGCTTAACAATAAGTTATATAAAGGGATTTATTATGAATGTGAGAGGGATGCTCCTGCTTCTAATGGCGATTGTCTTAACGCCGGTGCAGGCGGGTGTGCGGTATGACATTGTCTTGGAGCACCCTCAGCGGCAATGGCTGGAGGTGAGCATGCACTTACCCACGTCCGAGTCATCTGAGCTGATCCTCCAATTGCCGAATTGGCGCACCGGCCGTTATCAGTTGCTGCCGATGGCCGATGGGATCCGTCAGTTTGAAGCGGTGGATGGGCAAGGGCAGCAACTGAACTGGGGGAAGGTGGATAGGGCACGTTGGCGCATAACCTTGGATAGCCCGGGACCGGTGACGGTGCGCTATCGAGTGCATGCCAATGAGTTGGCGGATCGTAGCCGGCATGTGGATGACAGCCACGCGTATTTGGACGCGTCGGGGCTGCTGATGTACACCGACGCTTGGCGTGATCAAGCCGTGACCGTGTCATTGCAGGTACCGCAAGGGTGGCGCAGCGTTTCCGGCATGGAGCGGATCGGGCCGCACGCGTTCCGAGCAGCCAACTACGATATCTTGGTGGATAGCCCGATCGAAACGGGCTTGCACCAAAGTTGGCAATTTCAAGTTGATCAACGTGACTATGAGTTGGTGATCTGGGGCGAGGGCAATTATGACGCCGCACAGATCCTTGAGGATCTCAAAGCCTTGGTCGCGGTGGGCGGGCGCTATTATCGGGGGCAATACCCGTATCAGTATTATCTGTTTATCGTCCACGCCACCGATGGCGCGCGAGGGGCGACGGAGCATCGAAACTCGACGGTGATCCAGCGGCCGCGTTGGCGCTTTGGCGAGCGCAAAGACTATCTGAGTTTCCTTTCCACCGCATCACACGAGCTGGTTCATACCTGGCACGTCAAGCGTTACCGGCCTAAAGGATTGGTGCCTTATGACTACCAAAATGACAACTACAGTGAGCTGCTCTGGTTCGCTGAAGGCGGCACCAGCTATCTGCAGGATCGCTGGCTGTTGGAAGCGGGGATCATGACGCCTAAGGAATTTCTGAACGGTCTGGCCAAGCGGATCCACCAACATCAACGGCGCCCCGGCGTGGCGATCCAGTCCGTCAGTGAGGCCAGCTTTGATAATTGGATCGCGCGGCATGGGGATTACGGTCACAACAACAGCGTCAGTATCTACAGTCAGGGCTATATGGCGTCGTGGGCTCTGGAGTCTTGGTTGCTTAACCGCGGCAGCTCGATGCAAGCGTTGCATCAGGCGTTATTGCGCCGCTTTTCTTTGCCTGCGAGCTATGATCCCGAACAGTTTCGCGGATTGCTCAGCGAGCTGGGGCAGGCGTCCATCGAGCCTTGGTGGCAGCAGCATGTGATGCAACCCTTGTCGCTGAATTTTGATGCACTGCTGGCCGAAGTGGGGCTCGAATGGGTGGATGCGACCGAGCGAGAGTGGGACTTGGGGCTCGCAACAGAGCAGGGCGAGATCACTCGGTTGGATCGACACGGTGCTGCCTGGACGGCCGGGCTGGCATTGCAGGATCGGATCGTCGCGCTCAATGGCCTGCGTTGGCAGGCGTCGCACTGGCGCTCACTGCTGGCCGGTCATGAGGAGGGCGATATCATTGAGGTGAGTGTGTTTCGCCGGGACAGATTGATCCAGCGACCGCTCCGATTGCTTCGCACTCCAAAGGTCGAGGGTACGATCCAGCCAATGGCGTCAACCAGCCCTGAGCAACGGCATCGATTCCTGCAGTGGAGTGGCATTGAGTGGCCATTTTCAGCCGAGGAGTGAGCGCGCAGAGCAGCACAGCGTATGGCTCTGTGCTGCTTTTTATCGGTTGAGCGGGTTACAGCGTGTCGTCAACGCCGCCCATGGCGTCGAGCAGGGCTGGCCAAACGCGAGCGAACTCGCCGCACATCAGCGCCAGATCGGCATCCAGGCGGGCGATCAGATCTTCTTTCTTATCGATCTCTTCGTTTTGCTCTTGCAGTACGTCAGCGAACTTGAGGCGCTTCAACGACAGATCGGCATTGAGCACGAAGCTTAGGCTCTCGGCCCAGTCCATCCCCAGCTTGGAGACCAGCAAGCCGGAATCCAAATAAGCACGCACTTCATCGCTGTCCAGCGGTAGATCTTTAAGACGAATGCTGCCACCGGCTTCGGCTAGGCTCTTGAGCTCAGCTTCTTCGAGGACGGTGAAGTTGTTGCCTACGTTACCGGTACGAACCCAGTCCGCCATCGCTTCTTCAGGCAAGGTGTTGGGCATCAAAGGCGCGACAGGCAGGGAGCCGATGGCTTGGCGCAGCAGAGACAAGAGCTCTTCGGCGCGGGCTGCGCTGGAGCTGTCCACGAGGATCAGCTGCTGTTTGGGCATGATCAGGGCGCGCACCTGCTTGCGGCGGCTGAAGGCGCGAGGCAATAAGACGGCGATGATGTCATCTTTCATCGCTTCTTTTTCGGCTTTGCGGGCGGGACGGCCCTGATCCGTTTCCAATTGACTGATGCGCTCTTCTAACTCTTCACGGATCACCGATGCGGGCAGCATCTTTTCTTCTTTCTCTATTGCAATCAGCAAGTTGCCATCCGAGTCATGCACCATGGCATGGCTAGCCTTGGGGCCCAAGGCCGGAACAAAGCCCAGTTTGCTGATCTCCTGGCTGGTGGCCGGAGTGAAGCTCAAGGCTTCCAGCTGTTGCTCCAGATCATTGGTCTGCCAGTCGATGGTCTTGGTCAGACGGTACGGCTGGATATTTTTAAACCACATGGGATCACCCGTAAATTGCTTCAGATAGTGGGGCCGGAGTTTAGGGAAAAGCGGCCGAGGGGGCAATTGCTTTGCGGCGATTGTTCGCACAACAGAACACACCTGTTCCAGTTTATCGGGTTAGTGCCTGCCGATTGATGGTTGGTCGTACTGAATGTGTGGCTTATTTGCCCAAGGTGGGCAAGCGCAGATAACTGGCTGAACAGGATGCCACCAGATTGAGTGCTATTACTGGGCGTCACGAGCTCGTTACAACCTGGTGAAATAAAAGTGTCACAAAGAGTTGTCACACTGCGTCTCGTTTTCTGCTGAACCCAGAAGCACCCTACTCAAACAAGGATTAAAGAAACATGTCTATAAAGCGTTCTGTTTTGGCTGCCGCCGTGGTTGCCGCTGTCGTGCCGACTGCCGCATCTGCTACCGATGTAGACGTATATGGTCGTCTGAACCTGACCCTGCAAGCCAATGATATCGATGGTGAAAGCGAAACCAAAATTGCCAGCCACTCTTCCCGTTTTGGCGTAAGAGGCAGCCATGAGATCTCAGCTGGCCTGGAAGCCATCTTCCAAGCTGAGTGGGGCTTGAACGTGACTAAAGATCCTGCGTTTTCAAATCGTAATCAGTTTATCGGTTTGAAAGGTGACTTCGGTATGACCACCATTGGTCGCCGTGATACCGCCCTGAAACTGTCTCAAGGTAAAGTGGATCAGTTCAATGATTTTGATGGTGATTTGGGTAAGATCATGGGCGGAGAAGTTCGTGCCTCACAGCAAGTGTCTTATGCGACTCCGGTTATTGCGGATCTGTTCCGTGCTGAGATGACTTATTTAACTGATGACGCCAATGGCGACCACGGTGTTTCCGTTGCGGCGACTGTGGGTGATGCTAACTATAAGAAGCAGGCCTTCTACGGTGCAGTAGCCTACGACAGCGAAGTGTCTGATCGCGATATTCTGCGCATCACTGCCGGGGGGAAAATTGCCGGCATCGAGCTGGGTGCCATGTATTCCGATGAAGAGGTGGTGTCTTCCGGTGCTCAAGGGGATGCCTTCTTGATCTCTGCTGCATATGGCTTTGGCGATACCAAAGTGAAAGCCCAGTTCATCGATGGTGACATCCCGGGTAAAGCGAACACTTCTTACAGTGTGGGTGCCGAGCACAAGCTGTCGAAGCAATTGCGGCTCAATGCTTACTTCACCGGTCTTGAGTTTGACGCTGCCGATCGTGATGACGACCGTTATGTTGCGGTGGGTCTACGTTACGATTTCTAGGCTCCGTCAGAGCAACGTAAGCTATTGATGTTGAGAGGGCCGTAAGGTCCTCTTTTTCGTTTATATTTGGCTTTCGCTTGCGACGAGGTAATATTTCTGTCATTTATTTGCCAGATAATCCTTCACGAACTGTCACTCCTTGGATCTCATGTAGAGTTATGACCGCTAATATCCTGATTGTTGAAGATGAATCTGCCATTCGCGACATGTTGACCTTCGTGCTGGATCAGCATGGCTTCCGTACCACCAGCGCTGCTGATTACGATCAGGGTCTGGAGGCGATCAACGAACCTTACCCTGATCTGGTGCTGCTCGACTGGATGTTGCCAGGTGGCAGCGGGATCCAGTTGGCCAAGACGTTGCGCCAGCAGGAGCATACTCGTCAGATCCCCATCATTATGCTGACTGCGCGTGGTGAGGAGGAGGATCGCGTTCGCGGGCTGGAGGTTGGTGCGGACGACTACATCACCAAACCCTTTTCACCCAAAGAGCTGGTGGCCCGTATTAAGGCGGTGTTGCGGCGCGCCGCACCGACTCGGCTGGAAGAAGCGGTTGAGGTGCAGGGGCTGCGACTGGACCCTGTGTCGCATCGGGTCACAGTTGATGAAGATTGCCTCGATATGGGGCCAACGGAATTCCGCCTGTTGCACTTTTTTATGACCCACCCAGAGCGGGTCTACAGCCGCGAGCAGCTGTTGGATAATGTTTGGGGCACCAACGTTTACGTGGAGGATCGCACGGTCGATGTGCACATTCGCCGCTTGCGTAAGGCGATCCAAAACCAAGGCCATGACCGATTGATCCAAACGGTACGTGGTGCCGGCTATCGATTCTCCACCAAAGTTTAATGACTCCTCTTTCCACTGTTCGCGTCGCATCCTCAGCTCGGAATACCGTGCCTGAGGCTTGCGGCGTATCTTGCTTGTCTGAGCGTTGCCATGTTTGAAGAATACTCAGGCCCACGCCTGCTGTTCCGTCTGGTTTTGTGGTTTGTCCCATTCGTCCTGTTGGGATCCTTGACCTCCCAGATGGGGTGGAGCCTGCTGGCGGGCAGCTGGTTGCTGATGTTTTGGCATTATCGTCATCTGTCTCGCTTGGCCCACTGGCTTTGGCATGATCGCAGCCTGACGCCACCGCATGGCAGTGGCAGTTGGGAGCCGATCTTCAATGGGATCTACCGGCTGCAAGGCAAGAACCGGCGTCGCCGGGCTCAGCTGGCCCGCATGTTGTCGCGCTTTCGAGAGGGCGCTGAGGCGTTGCCAGATGCCACGCTGGTCTTGGGGCCAGAAGGCCAGATCCTATGGAGCAACCGCTTGGCCGAGCACTCGTTGGGGATCCATTGGCCGAAAGATTCCGGCAACCGGATCCACAACCTGCTGCGTCATCCGCGGTTTGTGAAATATTGGCATAAGCGCCAGTTTGCCGAGCCGCTGGAGCTGGTGTCGCCGTTGAATGAGGAGCGGATCCTCGAGGTGCGGATCATCCCATACGGCGACAACCAGCGTCTGCTGATCGCGCGGGATGTGACCCGGCTGCGCCAACTGGAGCAGATGCGGCGGGATTTCGTTGCGAACGTGTCCCATGAGTTGAAGACACCGCTGACGGTGCTGCAAGGCTATGTTGAGATGATGCAGATGACCTGTGAGCCGGGCAGTATGTTAGCGAAGCAATACGGTGCCATGGAGGATCAGTCTCAACGGATGAAGAATCTGGTCGACCGGCTGTTGGTGCTGTCTCGGATCGAGTCCTCGACCGATGTGGATCTTGAGCATGTGGTTGATATTCCAACACTATTGAATACCGTACAGCAGGAAGCCAGCGAGCTGTCTGCGGGTCGGCACGAATTGGTGTTTGACGTCGATCCGGAGCTGAAGGCCTACGGTGATGAGATGCAGCTGCACAGTGCTTGCGCCAACCTGGTACAAAATGCGGTGCGCTATAGCCCTGAGGGGCGGCAGGTCACCGTTCGTTGGTTTAGGCAGGGCAATACGGCGCGATTCGAGGTGGAAGATCAAGGCGAAGGGATCGAAGCGGAGCACATTCCCCGTTTGACGGAGCGTTTCTATCGGGTCGATAAGGCGCGCTCGCGCGACACCGGTGGCAGTGGTCTGGGGCTGGCCATCGTCAAGCACGCATTGAGTCATCACAACAGCCAACTGACGATCCGCTCTGAGATCGGACGGGGTAGCTGCTTTGCGTTTGAGCTCGCGCCGGCCTTGGGGGTGGCGAGAACGGCAGATCCCCTCCATCATTAGCGGGTAACAAATGTGACGTAAAAGCGTCACATTGAATTTTGATACTGGTGACCATTGCCCCCCCCCTCGCGAACGCTCTGGAGATCGATAATGCACATGAAAACTTGCTTGGCTGCATTGGGGCTGATCTGTGGATTGCTCAGCAGCGCGTCACGAGCGGAGGTGGATCCAACTTTGCCCGAATATCAGCGGATCAGCGGCGTGTCGGGCAACCTCTCGTCGGCCGGCTCCGACACCTTGGCGAACATGATGACCCTATGGGCAGAGGATTTTCGTCGCCACTATCCGAACGTGAACCCTCAGATCCAGGCGGCGGGCTCCTCCACGGCGCCACCGGCTCTCACCGAAGGCACCTCACAGTTTGGTCCGATGAGCCGGAAGATGAAGCCCAGTGAAGAGGAAGCCTTCGTCAAGCGCTACGGCTACAAACCGACGGCGATCCGGGTCGCTATCGATGCGCTGGCGGTGTTTGTCCATAAGGATAACCCGATCTCGGGGCTGACCATCGAGCAGGTTGATGCGATCTTTTCGACCACGCAGAAGTGTGGGGGGGAGCCGATCCAACGCTGGGGCGAGCTGGGTTTGCAGGGCTCTTGGGCGGCCCGGGATATTCAGCTGTATGGTCGCAACTCGGTGTCCGGCACCTATGGCTATTTTAAAAAGAAAGGGCTGTGTAAGGGGGATTTTAAACCCAGTGTCAATGAGCAGCCCGGCTCGGCGTCCGTGGTGCAGTCGGTGTCGACCTCGCTGAATGCCATCGGTTATTCGGGGATCGGCTATCAGACCGCCGGCGTCAGGGCCGTGCCTTTGGCTAAGCGGGGCACGCACTTTATCGAAGCGACGGCAGAAACGGCTTCGACCGGCAGCTATCCGCTGAGTCGATATCTCTACGTTTATGTTAATAAACACCCGAATAAGCCACTGGAGCCGGTGGTGGCTGAATTCATTAAGTTTACTTTGTCCCAACAGGGACAGAGGGTGGTTGAGAAGGACGGTTATGTGGCGCTGCCGCGGGCGGTGGTGGCGAAAGATCTGCTGAAGCTGGGAATTACGCTGTAGCGCTGAGCACGAAGAGCGAAGTGTCGCGCCGGCTGGCGCGCATTGACGGCATTCGGGTTTAGGGGATCAGATAGATCGCGATGACGGCCGCACTCAACCATAGCATGACGCCGTTCAGCAGGGCTGATGGCGTCTGCGGTGACACCGGTTTTCTCAGCAGCAGAGACAGCAGCCAGGCTCAGGGAATGCGCAGGCACTTTTCCACCCAAAGACTCCCCAGTATTTCAATCATCAAGCGCCCAGCCAAGCGCAGCGCACCAAGCAGCAACTCTTCCATAAAGTTCTCCTATTGACGCTTGCCCCGGTCAGCGAGATCGGATCGGTTTCTGCCCCTACCCCTACCCCTACCAATCCAGGACGCGAACTGCTGGATTGGTAGGCATTAGGTACTCGCGACGATCTTAACTTGCCATGAGCGTGCGGCGAGCAATTGCTGCTCTTGCTGCAGATCCGCCAATAACAAAGGCTCCGTTTGCACCGAGGGGTTCAATTCGAGTGTCAGACCATCTGAGTGCCAAGTCACTCGGGGCGGTGGCAGTGTGTGGCGTCGGCCCAGATGCCATAACACCGCCAAACGCAGTGCCATCAGCAGTTGCTGCTGTTGCTGGGCACTGGCCAGCTCCAGCTCTAATGGCGCAAAGTCATCCAGTCGCTTGCGCTGAAACCGGCCCAGTAGCGCCAGCAGTTGCTGTTGCTCAATGGTAAAGCCGGGCAGGTTGCTGTGGGCCAGAATGTAGCCGGTATGGCGATGCATCCCCTTAAAATTGAGCGAGAGCCCAACCTCATGGAGTCGGCCAGCCCACCCCAGCAGAGCCGACAGCTCATCATTGGGCTGGCTGGATTGCTGATAGAGGCTGACCGCCGTTTGCGCCACCTGGCTGGCATGTGTGGTATCGATGTGGTGTAACCGCTCCATGGCGGCGACGGTGGTGGCACAGACCGAATCGTGCGGCTGCTCGCCACTCATTTCGACGATCACGCCTTCACGCAGGGCGGCATCGCAGAACTGCATGTTGTCGATCCCCAGCGCCCGGAAGCAGCCGAGTAACACCGCCAGGCCTGCGGGCAGCACCCGCAAACGACTGTCGCTCAAATGGGCAAAACGGGGATCAGAAAGCCCGTGCTCACTCAGACGCTGACATAAAGACTCTAAAGCGTCTTGGGTGATGAGCCCGGGCAAGGGGGGCTCACCACAAAGTTGTGCGATGGCCTTAATGGTGCCGGAGCAGCCGATGGCGTGCTGCCACCCGAGTTGGGTATAGCGCTCCTGCAATAATTCCAATTGCTGCTGGGCGGCGAGGCTGGCTTTGTCGAACCGTTTGGCCGACAACTTGCCATCGGCAAAGAAGCGATCCTGATAGCTGACACAGCCCATGTCCAGGCTTTCCAGCAGGATAGGCGTGGGTCCTTGCCCGAGCACCAACTCGGTGCTGCCACCGCCGATATCGATCACTAGGTTATGGTTTTCCAGTTGCCTGGCTTGCGCCACGCCGCGATAGATCAAGCGCGCCTCTTCGGTACCCGGGATCACATCGATACGGCTATTGAGGATCTTACGGGCGGGTTTGACGAAGCGGTTGCGATTGGGGGCGCGTCGCAGTGCATAGGTTGCCACGACGCGGATCTGGCTGATCTGACTGGTCTGCAAATGCTGGGCAAACTGAGTCAGGCAAGCCAGCCCTCGCGCTATTGCCGCTTCGGCCAGATTGCCCTCGTCGTCCATCCCTTCCGCCAACTGGACCCGCTGTTTGACCCGATGCAGGATCTGGACTCGATTTTCCAGTACCCGTGCGATCGCCAGATGGAAGCTGTTGGAGCCCAGATCGATGGCAGCGATCGTGTCACCGATCCGAGCGGCTTGATTATTCATAGTGTCGTACATGCGCGTCGCGATCCCTTAAGTGTGGCTTATTCTGCCAAAAGGGTGTCTTCCATCTGTTTGAGGTATTCGTAGATCTCGATCTGGCTACGGGTTTTCCGCCGGTTGCCGCGTTTGACATAGGGGTTGGTCTGATGCCGATCCAATTGACGCGCCTTTTGCGTATCGCTCCATTGGAGCTCGAGGGTATCGGTGATGATCCGCTTCAAGCGGGGATCGTAGATCGGGGTGCCGACCTCGATACGCGCATCCAGATTGCGGCCCATCCAGTCAGAGCTGGTGATAAAGACTCGTTGGTCACCGCCATTTTCAAACACCATGATCCGCGGGTGTTCGAGGAAGCGGTCGACCACGGAGATCGCGCGGATATTATCGGATACGCCAGGGACTTCAGTGATCAAGGAGCACATGCCACGAATGATCAGTCGGATCTTCACCCCGTTGCGAGAGGCGTCATAGAGTCGCTTGATCAATCCTTGATCCACCAAGTTATTGACCTTCAGGGTGATCCCCGCCGGTTTGCCCGCCAGTTTGTTCTGGCTCTCGCGATCGATCAGGCTATAGAGCTTGCGACGGTTGTCGACCGGTGAGACCAACAGATGTTGAAACTTGGTGCGACGATAGGGGTGATCAATAAAGTCAAACACCTGCTCGACTTCCCGAGTGAGCTCCGGGTGCTTGGTAAACAGCGAGAAGTCGGTGTAGATCTTGGCAGTCTTCTCGTGGAAGTTGCCGGTGCCGATGTGGGCGTAGTTGACCAGCTCTCCATGCTCGATGCGGCTCACGAGGCAGAGCTTAGAGTGGATCTTTAATGAAGGAATGCCAAAGCTGACGCGAACCCCGGCATCGGTCAGCAACTTGGCCCACTCAATGTTGGCTTCTTCGTCAAAGCGGGCGCGCAGTTCGACCACGACGGTGACGTCTTTGCCATTTTTCACCGCCTCGGTGAGCGCGTTCATCACCTGGCTGCTTTTGGCGACCCGATAGACGTTGATCTTGATGGCGCGAACGGAGGGATCGTAGGCCGCCTGACGCAACCATTCGGTCAGGTGAGCAAACTTGTGGTAGGGGTAATTCAGCAGAACGTCCCCGGCGGTGATCGCGGCAAAGGCGGTTGGGTAGCGGGTGAACTGGTTGCTGGCCAGCGCCGGCAGTTTTTCATGTTCGAGATACTTACGGCCCGGATTGGGGAAGGACATAAAGTCACGGAAGTTGTGGTAGCGACCGCCGGGGCTGAGGTTGTCATAATCGGTATGACCGAGCTGTTCGACCAGCATCTCCTGCATGGAATGGGGCATTTCGCGATCGTACACCAGACGGACGGGCTCTGCCGTCAGGCGTTGTTTGAGCCCTTCGGACATCTGCTCCAGCAAGCTTTCGTCGATCTCATTGGACAGGCCATATTCCGCATCTCGGGTGAGCTTCATGGAGAAGCATCGAATGCTGTCGTATTGGACGATCCCCTCGAACAGTTCATCCAGGCAGTGCCTGATGATGTTGTCCAGTAGGATCATTGTCTTGCGCTTCTTGGTTCCCTCTGCTGGCATGAGGGTGAAACGCGCACTCTTGTCTGAGGGGACGGGAATAAAGGCGTATTGGATCCGATCATCCTTGCGAAGCTCGGCCACGAGGTAGGTCAAACCGTCTTCTAATGACAGATCCAGGCGTGTGTCTTTGGTGAGCAAGATGGGGATAATATGGCGACGGATCTTGTCGCGAAAGTGTTTCTTTAGCCAAGCGCCGTGAAACTCAGTCAGTTGAGTTTCATTGACAAGAAAGATGTTGCGGCGGGCCAGATCCAGCAACAGCTGATGATAGATCTCGTCGAAACGCGTTTGTAATACTTGTACTTTATTGTGGATCTCGGCCATCAAGGTGCGTGCGGCTTCGCCGCTGCCACGGGACTCCTCGATAAGTCGGCGGCGTTTGACACCCGCGACTCGAACCCGGAAAAACTCGTCTTGGTTGTTGGAGAAGATCCCCAGAAAGCGGACCCGCTCTATCACCGGATTGCTCGGGTCGGCGGCCTCTTGCAGCACGCGTTCGTTGAAGCTCAACCAGCTCAGTTCTTTTTCCATGTAGGGGAATGAGGATTGCACCTATGTTCTTCCTTATGACAACGGGTGGGAATGGCAGATAATTGCGAGTGGCCAGTGTGGGGCGCGACTGTGTCATATGGATGACATATAGCGTTCAATTACAGCGATCCGGCGTGGGCGCTGTGACAACATTCGGCGCAGAGAGTGAAGCGCGTCCTATCACCTAACGCTTTGTTCTGCAATTATCTTATTCCAATGATTAACACTCGGTCGTGATCCAAGTCAACGCCTTTATCAGTGTCACCGTAGTGTCATATAAACGACATATACTGTCAGGCTAAGTGTTTATGTTGGTTGCTATTGAGTTTGGAGATCGATGGACGCAGTAAAACTCGAGCGCTACAAGAGCAGCCAGCGCCGGTTGTTGAAAGACCGATTGGCCCGGGCGGTTATCGTCAGCGGCGGGGTGATGGTGTTAGTGGCTTTGCTGCTGATCTTCCTCTATCTACTGTATGTGGTTGCTCCGACCTTTCGCAGTGCTTCGCTGACGCCGGTATTTGAGGCGGAGCCCCTCTCCCCGGGCCAGACGTTGACGGTGGGGATGGATGAGTCACGTCAGTTTGGCTACCGTTTTACCGATCAAGGCATCGTCGAGTTCTATCAAGCCAATGGTGAGCATACCGCTCGACGGTTGGATCTGCCCGAGGGGGTACAGATCGTTCGCACGGCTGTGGGCCATCCCTCCAGTGAGATCGTGGCGATGGGACTGGATAGCGGTGAGGTGCTGATCGCCAAAGCCGATTTTGATGTGTCTTACCCAAACGACGTTCGCACGGTCACGCCCAATGTGCGTTACCCCATGACTGACAGTCGTGTCCGCTTGGTCGACACCAATACCCCGATCCAAGTGTATGCCTTTGAGTCCGATGACGAGATCACGACGTTGGTATGGCGCGCCGGGGCTGGGCAGTTGCGTTTGTCTCGACTCACTAGGGAAGTGGATTTTCTCAGTGATGAAACCGTGCTTTACCGCGATGATGTGGCGTTAAGTGCGATCCCAGTGTCCGCCGATGAGCTGTTGTTGACGCCGGATCAGCGCCAGCTGTTTGTGTTGGCCGATAATCAGATCCAGGTCTGGTCGGTGGGGGACATTGGACAAATAAAACAAATTCAGCAGCTGGAGGCGGCGGAGCCGGGCGCGCAGATCACCGATATGGCGCTGTTGGCAGGTGCCAGCTCGGTGCTGGTGGCCAACAGTGATGGTGTGGTGTCCCAATGGTTCCAAGCCCGGATCGATGGCGAGCGCCGCTATCAGCGGATCCGTGAGTTTCGACACAATACCGCAGTCACAGCCATTACCACCGAGTATTACCGCAAAAGTTTTGCTGTTGGCGATGCGCAGGGCGGCTTTGATCTTTACTACACCACTTCTCAGCGGCGTCTGCTGCGGCAGTCTCTCGCCGGCTCCGTGGTGAGTCATGCGGCCTTTTCGCCGGCTGCCAATGGCTTTATTGCACAAACGGAACAGGGACTGACGGTGTTTGAGCTGGACAACCCGCATCCGGAGGTGTCCTGGAGCGCGCTGTGGCAGAAGATCTGGTATGAAGGCTATCCCGAGCCGGATTACGTCTGGCAGTCCACATCGGGCTCAAACGACTTTGAACCCAAGCTTAGCCTGATGCCGTTGGTGTTTGGCACCCTGAAAGCCGCGCTGTACGCCATGGTGTTTGCGGTGCCACTGGCGGTCGCCGGTGCTGTCTATACCGCGTACTTTATGTCGCCCAAGGTGCGGGGCTTGGTGAAGCCGACGGTAGAGATCATGGAGGCGTTGCCAACGGTGATCTTGGGGTTCTTGGCCGGATTGTGGCTCGCCCCCATCGTTGAGAGTCATCTGCCGGGGATCCTCTTGCTGCTTGTGGCTTTGCCCAGTGCCATGCTGGCCACGGCTTGGGGCTGGACCCAGCTCCCTGAGCGCTGGCGCAACAGCCGCTGGGGAGACTATCGCGAGCTGGTGTTGTTGCCTGTCTTGCTGCTGGTGGGGTGGCTTAGCATGTCGTTGAGCCCATGGTTGGAGCTGTGGTTGATGGATGGCGACGCGCGGGCCTTTGTCACCAATGATCTGGGCATTGCGTTCGATCAACGCAACGCCTTGGTGGTGGGACTGGCAATGGGCTTTGCTGTGGTGCCGACCATCTTTTCCATTGCCGAAGATGCGATCTTTTCCGTGCCGCGTCATTTGGTTAATGGCTCGCTGGCGTTGGGGGCAACGCAATGGCAAACCCTGACCCGAGTGGTGCTGTTAACGGCCAGCCCTGGGATCTTTTCGGCGGTGATGATGGGCTTTGGCCGCGCGGTCGGCGAGACCATGATCGTATTGATGGCCACAGGGAACACACCACTGATGGAGTGGAATATCTTCGAAGGGATGCGGACGCTGGCGGCCAACATTGCGGTGGAAATGCCGGAATCGGCGATCGACAGTACGCATTATCGGGTGTTATTCCTGACGGCATTTGTACTGTTTATCTTTACTTTTTTCTTCAATACCGTGGCCGAATTTGTCCGTCAGCGGTTACGTCAGAAATACTCGACGCTGTAGGAGCCCCGAAACAGGATGAACAAGTGGTTTAAATCTGGGGCGCCGTGGATCTGGATGACGGGCGGGGCCGTCAGCCTGTCATTGATCGCCGTGTTAGGGCTGTTGCTGCTGATCGCCAGCCGTGGCTTGGTCTACTTCTGGCCGTCGACGCTGTACCAGTGGGATCTGGTGCATGCGGATGGACGGGAAGAGGTGGTGATCGGCGAGCGCTATGAGTGGGAGCAGGTTCCGCTTGAGCGGCTAGAGGAGGCGGGGATCCAGTTTGAGGTTGAAGGTGAATTCGTCGAGCGATTTTTGGTGAAAACCGGCAACCGAGAGTTTGTGCCACTGGATTTTCGCTGGATCTGGCAGCCGACGGTGGTGACCGAGCGAAGCCCGGTCGATCTGGCGGCGTTCGAACGGATCCGCAACGGCAACTTCTATGGCTATCCGATCGCGGTGGTGATCGACGGAGCGCGTTTCGAGGGGGCAGCCATGGAGTCCCAGATGAAAGACGCCATTGCCCAGTCGAACGCCTTGGCAGCCCAGGCCAATGAGCTGCAGAGCAAAGCGATCGGTCAGATCAACTATCAGCTGGAGCAGCTGCGTTTGACCGAGCGGAAATTGGCACTCAACGGCCAGGACAGCGAGGCAGCGCTGGCCGCCATCGCCGTCTCGCGGGAGGCATTAAACCAGGAATATCTGGTGCTGGAGTCGCGGCTCTTTGCGCTGCGAGAGCAGGCGGCGGATGATCATGTGGTGGTTCGGGATATGCGCGGTGAGAGCGTGTCATTGCCGCTGGACCAAGTGATGGCGGTCTCGTTTCCAAACCGAATGAACCTGTGGGCTAAGGGACGTTGGTGGGCGCAGGAGATAGCAAAGTTTCTCAGCAGTGAGCCGCGCGAGGCCAATACCGAAGGCGGGGTTTTTCCGGCGATCTTCGGGACCGTATTTATGGTGCTCTTGATGGCGGTGATCGTCACCCCCTTTGGTGTCATGGCGGCGGTCTATCTGCACGAGTATGCCGGCAATGGGGCGCTCACTCGGTTTATTCGTATTGCCGTGATCAACTTGGCCGGGGTGCCTTCCATCGTTTACGGCGTGTTCGGTTTGGGCTTCTTCGTCTACATGTTAGGAGGCTCGATCGACGCCCTGTTTTATCCTGAAGCGCACCCAGCCCCGACGTTTGGTACGCCCGGCGTGCTGTGGTCGGCCTTGACGTTGGCGATCCTGACGTTGCCGGTGGTGATCGTTTCGACCGAGGAAGGCCTATCACGGATCCCCTCTTCGGTGCGCCAGGGCAGTTTGGCGCTTGGGGCGACCCAGGCAGAAACCCTGTGGCGTATTGTGCTGCCAATGGCCAGCCCGGCGATCATGACCGGCTTGATCCTCGCGGTGGCGCGCGCGGCGGGGGAAGTGGCACCATTGATGCTGGTTGGCGTGGTAAAGTTGGCGCCGCAGTTGCCGGTCGATGGTAACTTCCCCTTTGTCCATCTTGAGCGCAAATTTATGCACTTGGGCTTTCATATCTATGATGTGGGCTTTCAAAGTCCGAATGTCGAGGCGGCTCGACCACTGGTGTACGCGACCTCGTTTCTTTTGGTCAGTGTGATCGTCTCGCTGAACCTGACGGCGATCGCCGTGCGCAACCACCTGCGGGAAAAATACCGCAGTTTTGATAATTAACTCAGGGACTCAAGCATGTTGTCGATTGATACCGGGCTCCTCTCCACCCACAACCGGGATCTGAGCGCCCTGACACCGGAGCAAACCGCGTTTGAGATCCGGGAGCTGAGCCTGTCTTACGGTGACAAGCCCGCACTGAACCGGATCAGCATGAAGATCCCTAAACATCAGGTGACCGCGTTTATCGGTCCCTCTGGCTGCGGTAAATCCACCCTGTTGCGCTGCTTGAATCGGATGAACGATCTGATCGACGGTTGCCAGATAGAGGGGCAGATCCTGTTAGACGGGGATGATATTCACGACAAGCGGATCGATGTGGCGGCCCTACGGCGTAATGTCGGCATGGTGTTTCAGCGGCCAAACCCGTTTCCTAAGTCGATCTACGAAAACGTGGTGTACGGCTTACGCTTACAGGGCATCAACGATCGGCGCCGGTTGGACGAGGCCGTGGAGAAGGCGCTCAAGGCGGCGGCGTTGTGGGACGAGGTCAAAGAGCGACTGGGTGACAACGCCTACAGCTTATCGGGCGGTCAGCAGCAGCGCCTGGTGATCGCTCGGGCGATCGCGATCGAGCCACAGGTGCTGCTACTCGATGAGCCGACCTCGGCGTTGGATCCTATTTCGACCTTGACCATCGAGGAGTTGATCACCGAACTAAAGCAGTCTTTTACCGTGGTGATCGTAACCCACAATATGCAGCAGGCGGCGCGGGTCTCGGACAATACCGCCTTTATGTATCTGGGTGAGATGATCGAATACAGTGACACCAACACCCTTTTCACCACACCGGCGAAGAAACAGACCGAAGATTATATTACCGGTCGTTACGGCTAGGCAGGACGGACAGATGGATAACCTTAATTTGAGTAAGCATATCTCGGGTCGGTTTAATGCCGAGCTGGAGGATGTGCGTAACCGGGTGATGGCGATGGGCGGTTTGGTCGAGGAGCAGTTGACCAACGCGTTGGAGGTATTGCAAAGCGGTGATGAGCAACTGGCGAATAAAGTGATCGCCCATGATCGCAAGGTCAATACCATGGAGGTCACCATCGATGAGGAGTGCACCCGGATCATCGCCAAACGGCAACCGGCGGCGTCGGATCTGCGCTTGGTATTGGCGATCTCTAAGGCGGTGACGGATCTGGAGCGGATCGGCGACTCCGCGGAGCGGATCGCGCGGATGGCGGCGGAGCAAGATGGCAAACGCCACCGAGGCATGCTGATGGCGATGGACGCCATGGGGCGGCAGACGCAGCGCATGCTGCACGACGTGCTCGACGCCTTTGCGCGCATGGATGTGGAAGCGGCGATGCGGATCCACAAAGAGGACAGCAAGATCGACGATGCCTATGAAGGGGTGGTGCGTCAGCTGATGACCTTTATGATGGAGGATCCACGTTCGATCCCCAGTATCCTCGACGTGCTGTGGGCGGCGCGTTCGCTGGAGCGGATCGGCGATCGTTGCCAGAACATCTGTGAATACGTGATCTATTACGTTAAAGGCAAAGATATTCGCCACTTGGACATGAACCAGGTGGAGGATCTGCTCAAGTAAACCGGCAGACAAAACACTCAGGCCACAGCCCGCGCTGTGGCCTTTTTGATCGTCGGCCGCTTAATCCTGATACTGGGGCCAGATCTCCGCTTGTGAGCCCTTGACCAAGCGTTGCAACTCCTGCACCGGCGGGGTGCCTTCCAACAGGTTGACGGTGGCAAACCACTGCATTAATAGTACCAAGATGCAGATTAGAAACGCTTTCCAGTAGGGGCAATCCAGTAGCAGTGAAAAGGCAAAGCCGCCGCCGATCAGGCCCGCAAGCCAGATCCACCTGGGCTCGTCGAGAAAGAGCTGGGCCAGATCTTGCAGTGCAAGCAGGGCGGCCACGGCCGCCAAAGCGGCAAACCAGCTAGGATTGCCGATCTTTAGGGCGCGCACGCCGACGAATACCGGCGTGAGCGCCAGCAAGACGGCGATGATGAGAAACAGAAATAACTGCAATACCACGTTAGTACTCCTGTAGCTCCCGCCAAAGGGTATCGATCCAGCGTTCTTGAGAGATGAAAGACCAACTCCAGTTTTCGAGTGCGCTGGGTAGGCCTTGTTGGTGCCATTGAGCCTCAGGCTGACCGGACATCTGTTGCGCCCAATCCAGCGACTCTTGCAGCATCAGCATAAAGCGGGCGAGATCTTGCCGATCGGCCAAGTCACCGTGCCCTGGGATGATCTTAGTGTCGTCATCACACCATGGCAAAACCTGTTCGATCCGCTGCAGGTAGGCCCGGACGCTGCCGCCATGCTGGTGATCGATGTACGGGAAGCGATCCTTAAACATGAGATCGCCCATATGGAGCACGTTTGCCTGTTCAAACAGAATCACGGCATCCCCATCGGTGTGGCCTGGCCCCAAATGCATTATCCGCACCGTATCGCCATTATAGTGCAGCTCAAGGCCCTGCTCGAAGGTGAGGACTGGCAGTGCGGTCACATCCGTCTCGCCTTCGCTCTGCAGATGGCGACGGACGTTGCGATGGGCCATCAGTACGCCCTGCTGGGCAAAATGACGGTTGCCGCCGGTATGATCGCTGTGATGGTGCGTGTTGATCACATAGTCCGGTCGTCCGGCACTGGCGGGATGCAAGGTGTTGAGCTCGGCCTGGATCTTGTCAGCCAACGGCGCGAACTGATCGTCAATGATCAGCAGGCCATCTTTACCGGCACTGACGCCGATGTTGCCGCCCTGACCGGTCAGCATAAAGATCCCTTCAGCCAGCTTCTGACTGCGGATCTCCGCTTGGGCAAAGTGTTCTCCGCTTGCGCCTATCGAGGCGCTAACGATCAGCAAAAGCAAGGGAATGAGCCGTAACATGCCATGTCGTCCGTAAATGCGATGCCTTAGGTTAACCGATTGTTAATAAGTAAGGAAAGGGGGATCCCATCGGATCCCCCAAAGCGTCCTGGCTATAACCACGCCGGTCGGTGTTGATCGCAGAAGCACAATACCCGAGCCACGCCGAGGCTGGCCCGTTGGCGTAGACGCCAAAGCATCAGGTAGAGGTAGGGCACCAGCAGCAAGCTGGTTAGCGTCGAGAAGGCCAGCCCCCCGATGATGGCGATGGCCATGGGCGTGTAACTTGGGCCGCCACCGGCCAAGCGGGTTTCCCATAACGCGAGGGGGAGCAGCCCCAGAATGGTGGTGGCGACCGTCATCAGAACTGGGCGCAGGCGGGATACCGCCGCATCGATGATGGCGCTGCGCAGCCGATCCAGCGCTGGCTCGCGCTGATTGATCTGATCCACCAGCACGATGCCGTTATTGACCACCACACCCATCAACACCAAGATCCCGATCATCCCCATGATGGAGAGCATGTTGCCGGTGAGCAGGAAGCTCCAGAAGACGCCGGTGATGGAGAACAGGATGGAGCTGATCACCGCTGTGGGTAATAGCAAGGATTCAAACAGCGCTGCCATTACGATGTAGATCATGGCGACGGCCAACAGCATGTTGGTGGCCATCAGTGCTTGGCTTTCATCCTGATACTGAAAGCCGCCGCCAAAGCTGTAGCGATAGCCCTCGGGCAGACGGATGGTGTCCATTAGGGCGGTGATCTCCTGGCGCAGCTCATCCATATCTCGCTCGGTGACATTGGCACCGATGGCCACCGCGGTTTGTCGTCCTTCATGTCGGATCTCGTCCAACCGTGGCTGCTGGGTCAAGCTGGCAACCTGCTTCAGGGTGATGATCTTGCCATCGATCCGGCCCAGCGGCAGTTGCTGCAAATGCGCCAACGATTGACGCCAGTGAGGTTGCCACTGCAGTCTGAGCTGGATCTCGCCATTGGGATCGTGCCGGTAGGAGCGCAGGCTTTGACCGCGCAGCGCGGTTGCGACGGTTTGGGCGGTCTGGGCCAGATCCAGCCCCAGCCGGTTGAGGCGCTCGCGGTCAAACTGCAGCAACAACTCCTGCTCCCCCCCATCCACATCGGAGCGGACATCGCTCAGCCCCTCTATTCGGCTTAATAATGGCTGCAATTGCTCGGCCAGCTCCAGCAAAACCTCGGTTGAACGCCCGTGCAGGAACAGCCGCATGCCGGTTTCGTCGCTGCCCTGCCAGCCAAAGACCGGCTTGGCGTGGGTATAGACTGGGAACCCGGCCGCGATGCGCTCTTTGAGCTGTGGCAGTGCACGCGGCACGTCATCGCGCAGCAAGAGCGTGGTTTGCAGGTTATCGGCGGAGAAATAGCTGTAGACGGACTCGATGCCAAATTCGGCCTGATGGGCATAGAGGTAGGCTTCCATCTGATCGATCATCCCTTCGGTGATCTGCAGACTGTGGCGGCCCTCAAGCTGATAATTGATGAAGAGTCGATTGGGATCGCCTTCGTCATCGTCGCCACTGGTGACTTGAGACATGGGGATCGCCGTGCTGGCTAGGATCAAAATCGCCACCAAACCGGTGATCTTGGGGTGATCCAACACCCTGGCCAGGGTACGGCGGTAGCGCGGGGCTTGCACCTGAGCCTGGGTTTGACCCAAATGACCAAATCGAAACAGCAGCAAGGGCAGCAAGGTACGGGAGATCACCAGACTGATGGTCAGTGAGATACAGATGGCAATGGCGACGTGTTCGAGAAACACCGTGAGCTGGACTTTGACGCCGAAGATGTTGGGCAGGAAGACGATGGCGGTGGTGATGGTCCCGGCCATCACCGCGAGGGCAACCTTGTCGACGCCGGTGCTGACGGCTTTGGCTCGATCACTGGGATCTTGCTGCAGCACGCTCTCCGACACCACCACCGAGTTGTCGATCAACATGCCGACGGCCAGCAGCAGACCCATCATCGACAAGATATTGAGGCTGTAACCCAGCAGGTACATCAGGGCCAACGTAATGATGAGGGACAGGGGCACGGAGATCACGATGATGGCAGTGGTCAGAGGGTTGCGGATAAACAGGAACAAAACGGCAAAGGACAACAACGCCCCGATCCCACCGGCGCTGGCCAGATCCTTCAGTGAGGCTTTCACCCCAGCGGCTTGATCATCCATGACAAACAGCTCAATGCCATCAAATTGCGGATTGCTGCGGATCTGCTCCACCAATTGCAGTACCCGATCCGCCACGGTCACCAGATTGGCACCGGAGCTTTTGAACACGTCCAGGCCGACCGCATAGGTTCGATCCAAGTGGCGCCCCTCCACCATCTCCGGTCGTTGATAGTCGATCTCGGCCAGATCGCCGAGGCGCAGGCCGGGTTTGATGGTCAGCGCGCGGATCGCCTCCAGCGAGCGGTATTCTCCCTGCTGTGATACCTGCCAGATCTGCTGGCCGGTGCGCAGGGTGCCCGCGGAGCTGACAAAGTTCTGTGCCTGCAGCAGTTGGCTTAAGGCATGGTGCTCGATCCCGGCACTGAGCAGGCGCTCAGGCAGCAGCCGGATCTGGATCTCTTGCGGCTCGACGCCATACAGATTGACCCGCGAGATCCCCGGCAACCGCTCGATGGGCTGCTTGAGTTGTTTATCGAGCAGATCCCACGCTCCCGCCAGATCCCGCTGGGAGGACAGACGCAGTGTGAGCAGAGGCATGTCGGCAGTCGAGAACTGCCAGATCAGCACGCGCTCGACGTCCTCTGGCAGCAGATGGCGCACGGCATCGATCCGCTCTCGCACCTCGACCACCTTACTGCCAATGGGTTGATCCCAGTCGAAATCCAGCCGGATCCAGGACTCGGTCTGGCTTGAGCCTGAGCGCATCCGTTTGACCCCACTCAGGGTCGCCAGCGATTCCTCCAGCACGTTGGTGATCTCCCGTTCCACCTCCTGCGGCGAGCCGCCCTGATAGGGCACCTGCACGGTGATCTCTGGCATCTCCAGTCCAGGCCACATCTCCAGCGGCAGCAGCCGGGTTGCGACTAACCCCAGCAGGGTTAGCGCCAGAAACGCCATCATCACGGTCACCGGGCGGCGCAGTGCGGCCTGGGTCAGGCCGGTTGACTTGGGTTGATCATGCTTGGCCATCGGACACCTCCGTGGTCATGGCGTGGCGTTCGCCCAGCGCGTAGAGCACGGGTACCACCACCAGAGTCAGCAGGGTGGCAACGGCGAGGCCGAAGATCACGGTGATCGCCATCGGCGCCCGCAGCTCGGCCCCTTCCCCCAGCCCCAGCAACATCGGCAGCAGGCCCAGCGCCGTGGTGAGGGTGGTCATCAGGATCGGCCGCAGCCGATTGGCCGCGGCCTGCTCGATGGCCGTGATCGTACTCAGGCCCTGCTGACGCAGTTGATTGATGCGGTCGACCAGGACAATGGCGTTGTTCACGACGATCCCGCACAGCATGATCAGGCCGACAAAGACCAGCACCGACAATGGCGTGACGGTCAGCCACAGGCCATAAATACTGCCCGCCAGCGCCATGGGAATGGCAGCAAGGATCATGAGCGGCTGTTTGAAGGACTCAAACTGGCTGGCCATGACGATGTAAACCAGGAACACAGCAAGGGCCAGGGCGATCTTGAGCGAGCGGCTGGACTGCTCCATCTCCTCATTCTGGCCGCCGAAGATCAGCGTCATGCCGGCGGGCAGGGTCAGTTTTGCCAACAGCGAGCGAGCGGCGTCGACCCCCTCACTCAGGCTGCCTTGGGTCAGTCCGGCGCTGATCACCGCGACCCGTTGCTGGGCGATACGGGTGATCGCTGCGGGGCCGACGGACTGCTCGATGGTGGCCACGGCAGAGAGCGAGATAGGTCGATCCGAGCCGGGATTGACGATCAGTGCGCCGATGTCTTCCACTCTATCTCGGGCGCGCTCGTCGGCTCGAACCCGAATGTCGATCTTGCGGTCATTCAGGGTATAGCGACTGGCGACGGAGCCGCCCACTAAGGTGGCGATGTGACCGGCCACCTCCGGCGCGGTCAGGCCGAGCGCTGCCAGGCGGGCATGATCAAACTGGATTGCCAGCTCCGGCTGGCCATCGCGCAGGCTGTTGGTGATATCGCTAAAGCGGGGATCCTGCGCCAGCGTCGCCACGATCTGCGTGCTGGCGTGCTTGAGCTGGTCGAGATCAAAGCCGGTGAGTTCGATCGCCAGGGGTTGCTTGAAGGAGAGGAGTTGCGGTTGTTTCAGCTCGGCTTCCAGATCGGGCACACGGCTGGCCGTGTGGCGCAGCAAGGCCATCACCTCGGGCTGGGCCGAAGGATCGGACAGCACCACCTGTAACCGGCCCCAGTTTTCCCCACTGCGGTTTGAGGCCGAAGACATCAGCGCCGCGCTGCCGGCTTGAGAGTAGGCGTGGCGTACGCCGGGGGCGGTTAGCACCGCGTGTGCCAGATGGGCCAGAACCCGATCCGTATGGGCGACATCGGTGCCCGGCGGCATCTGGATCTCGAGATAAAACTCACCTTGATTCATCGGTGGGATCAACTCCATGCCCAATCTCGGGGTTTGGTAGGCCGCCAACGCCGTTAGGCCGACGGCCAGGAGCAGGGTTAGGGCTTTTTGACGCAGTGCCAGCGTGAGCAGGTGTGGGTAGAACCAGGCCAGCGCTGCATACAGGCGGTTGAAGCCCCACAGCAACGGCGCAAATACCAAGCCAGCGATACGGGACAGCATACGACCTAGGTAGATCAATGCGGTCAGCAGCGCGGCCGGCAGCCACTGTAGCACCAGCACAAAGGGAAAGGAGACCAGGGTGATCCCATGTTGACCCCATCGTCCTCGGCGAGTGGTTGCGGTTGGACGGCGGGTTTTCGCCACCGGGCTTGGCCAGCGCCAGCCGCTGCGACCTGCCAGCATTGGGATGGCGGTTAAAGCGATGAGGAGGGACGCCACTAGGGCGAAGGTGACGGTGAGGGCCTGATCGCCAAACAGCGCACCAGCAACGCCCTCCACAAACAGTAGCGGCACAAAGACCGCCAGGGTGGTCAGGGTCGAGGCGGTGATCGCTCCGGCCACTTCCCGAGTACCGAGTTCAGCCGCTTCGGCCCGGCTGCGTTGGCCGGTGTCGTTTCGGTCGATGTTTTCCAGCACGACGATGGCGTTATCCACCAGCAGGCCAACGGCCAGGGCGATCCCACCCAGTGACATTAGGTTGAGGCTGATCCCGGCAAAATACATCAGATTGAAGGTGGCGATCACCGAGACCGGGATGGAGAGAGAGATGATCAGAGTCGGGCGCAGCTTGCGTAAAAACAGGAAGATCACCAGCATGGCCAGCAGCGCCCCGATCAGTGCGGCCGAGGTGACCTCGTCGATCGCCCCCTGGATAAATTGGGATTGGTCGTACAACAGCTCGATAGGGCGGCTGTCCGGCTGCTCGGCCAATTGGGCCAGGCGACGTTTGACCGCCTGCGCGACCGTCACGGCGTTGGCATCGCCCTCTTTGTAGATCGCCAGCTCGACCGCATCGACGCCATCGACCCGGGAGATATCGGTGCGCTCGGCGTAGCTGTCTTGAACCTGAGCCACGTCCCGCAAACGGATCTGCCGGTCGGCGTCGCGATAGACGATCACATTGGCCAGCTCCTCGATGCTGTTGAACTGATTCAAGGTCCGCACCAATAGCTCCTGAGTGCCCTGAGTCAGCTTGCCGGCGGACAGATTGATGTTTTCAGCCCCGATCCGCTCGACCAACTGCTCGGGCTTGAGCGCCAACTGCGCCAGCTTCTCTTGATCCAGCAGGATCTGCACCTCGCGCACTAAGCCGCCAGAGGGGCGAACCGAGGCGACGCCACTGACGGATTCCAGCTGGCGTTTGAGATCTTCGTCCGCCCAGCTGCGCAGGGCGATCAGGCTGGCCTCATCGCTGTCCGTTGCCTGGACGCCGAGGCGAAGGATCGGATCCAGGTTGGGGTTAAATCGCAGGATAATGGGTTTATCGACGTCCAGTGGCAGCCAGATGGCATCGAGCTTTTCTCGCACCTCCAGCGCCGCCAGATCCATCGGGGTGCCCCACTCAAACTCCAGCTGCAGATCCGACAAGCCTGCGCGGGAGGTGGAGGTCATCCGGCGTAACCCCTTGACGATCCCGACCGACTCCTCGATAGGCTTGGAGATCAGCTGCTCCACCTCGATGGGCGCCGCCCCCGGATAGAGCGTGCGAATGGTCAAGGTGGGATAGTTCATGTCCGGCAGCAGGGTGACGGACAGGCGGGAGAAGCCCACCATACCAAACAGCAGCAGGGTGAGGATCCCCATCCAAACGGTCACGGGCCGTTTGATGGCGGTCTGGATCAGTTTCATCGGGCGATCCTTAGCGCTTGGCGGCCAGTTGCAGGCTTTCGATCACTTCCACCGTCGCGTCATCACGTAACTGATGATGACCGCGTACGACGACCTGTTCGCCCAACGCCAATCCGGACAGGATCTCGACCCGATCGCCATCGCTGTAGCCCAGCTCAACGCTGCGGCTGCTGGCCTTGCCGTCATGGATCACAAACACCGAATGGCCCAGATCCTGGCGGATCACGGCGATGCGTGGCAGCACTAAGGTATTGTCGTGGGTGTCAAAGCGCAGTCGGGTACGGCTGAACATGCCCGCTTTTAATCGATGGGCGCTGTTATCGACCAAGAGGGTGATTTTAACCGTGCCGGTATCGGGATCGACCGTAGGGGCGATCCGTAAGATCTTGGCCTGGATCGTCTCGTCGACGCCACTGAGTTGCAGTTGCGCATGCTGGCCAGGGTGTACCTTGCTCAGCTCCTGCTCCGGCAGGTGCAGGATCCCATGCAGCGGGTGCTGTTGTACCACCTGAAACAGCGGGGTGTATTCGGTGGCCATATTGCCATTTTTGACCAAGCGCTTGGCGATGATCCCGTCGATCGGCGCGGTGATCTTGCTGTAATGCACCTGAAGCTGGGCGAGATCCCGTTCGGCCAGCGCGGCTTCTCGGCGATATTTTAATTTGGCCAGCGTCTCTTGGCTGACCAGTTGCTTATTGGCGATGGCGTTGAGCCGGTGCAGCTCCTGCTCGATCACGTCCAGCTCCGCTTGCGCCTTCGCTAGATTCAGTTGATAGCGTCTGGCGTCGATGGAAGCCAGCCTTTGGCCCGCTTTGACCTGATCGCCTTCCTCGACCTCAATGGCGCCGATGATCCCCGTCACGCGACTTACGACCTCGGCCGCTTCGGGTGCCTCCAGCACGGCGGTGGTGTGGTAATACTCAGAGACCGAATCTTGCATCACGGGCTGGGTTTCCACCGGAATGCTGGCGACGGCCGGCTCATCTTCCGTTTGCGGCGTATCTTGTGCGGCAGGGGGCTGACCACAGGCGGTGAGCACCAGCAGGCATGCCCAGGGGGCGAGTCGCTTCAGTTCCATCTTACGTTCCCTACGTTTTTTATCATGACCTGTCAGTTAAGCCACATTCGTGCCAGAGTTCATATGTCCTTTAAATTCAAAATTTTGACCTCGAATACTGGCAATTTGTTAAGCGTGGTTGGTGAAATGTTAGCAAAAACGACAAAAGGATAGTCAGAAGCGCGACTCTGAGCTGGCAGCAGGAGGGAAAAGGTGTAGTTAGAGACAAAAAACGCCAGCCCGAAGGCTGGCGTTGGTTAGGCGATCGGCGCAGGGATCAGCGTTGATTGCCCGGTAGGTAGTCGCGTAGGGGCGCACCGGTGTAGAGCTGACGTGGGCGGCCGATCTTATGCCCAGGCTGGCTCAACATCTCCTGCCAGTGTGAAACCCAACCGACGGTTCGGGACAGGGCGAAGATCACCGTGAACATCGAGGTCGGAATGCCGATGGCTTTCATGATGATACCGGAGTAGAAATCGACGTTGGGGTAGAGCTTCTTGCTGATGAAGTACTCATCAGACAAGGCAATGCGCTCCAACTCCATGGCGACATCCAGCAGCGGATCTTGGATATCCAGCTCGGCCAAGACCTCATGGCAGGTTTCTCGCATTACCGTGGCGCGAGGATCGAAGTTCTTGTACACGCGGTGGCCAAAGCCCATCAGCCGGAACGGATCGTCCTTATCCTTGGCTCGGGCAACAAACTCAGGGATGCGATCGACGCTGCCGATCTCCTCAAGCATGTTCAGGCAGGCCTCGTTGGCACCACCGTGCGCAGGCCCCCAAAGTGACGCAACCCCAGCCGAGATACAGGCAAACGGGTTGGCGCCGGAGGAGCCCGCCAACCGTACGGTCGAGGTGGAGGCGTTTTGCTCGTGATCGGCGTGGAGAATGAAGATCCGATCCATCGCGCGCTCAACCACCGGGTTGACCACATACTCTTCGCAGGGCACAGAGAACATCATGCTCAGGAAGTTACCGGCAAAGGACAGCTCATTGCGGGGGTACACAAACGGCTGGCCTTGATTGTACTTGTAGGCCATCGCTGCCAACGTTGGCATCTTGGAGATGAGACGGATCGCCGCGATCTCACGGTGGCGCTCGTCGTTGACGTCGGTTGAGTCATGATAAAACGCGGACAAAGCGCCCACGGCCCCACAGAGGATGGCCATTGGGTGGGCATCCCGCCGGAAGCCGCGGTAAAAATTCACGAGCTGCTCATGCACCATGGTATGGCGGGTGATCAGATCCTTAAATTCTTGCATCTGCTGATCATTTGGTAACTCGCCTTTCAGCAGTACATAGCAGACCTCCAGATAGCTCGATTGTGTCGCGAGCTGATCGATCGGATAGCCTCGATGCAACAGGATCCCCTTGTCACCATCAATGAAGGTGATCTCTGACTCACACGAGGCGGTGGCCAAGAAGCCGGGATCGAAGGTGAAGTGATCGTGCTTGCCCAGGCTACTGATGTCGATGACATCGTGGCCTGCAGAGCCGGACTTGATCGGGAGCTCAATGGTCTCCCGACCGGGGATCTGAAGCTTGGCAACGTGGTCACCCATAGCTGGTTCTCCTTACTTCTATTTATCGTTATCCATAATGTCACGCCCGCCATTCTAAGTGACGCAGGTCACAAAAGGCAATTCGCATCACTTGTCATCGAAAGTGCATACATATGAGGCTTATTCGAGTGACCTCTGTTCGGACTAGTTAATTTTAAATGGTCGCCCTGTCTCAGAATGGCAAAAAATGTGATGTTTGTATTTGTTTTGGGTCGGTGTATACTGGCCGCGACCCTCCGGGAGAGGCTAATCGCTGGTGGATTTAAGTGACTGCCAGGACTTAGTAAAGGTAAGACTAAAGTGGACCATTAGTCGTCGAAGGAGGGGCCTGAGCGGTGGCAGTAAAGTCTGTTTTTTATCGGGACAGGGTGGTGTCGCTGTCAGGAGGACAAAACGATAACTATTTGCTCAATGGAGCTGAGTGAGCAGAACGTGAACAAGCAAAGACCTGTCTATCTGGATCTTCAACAGATCCAATTCCCCGCGACGGCGATCGCGTCGATTTTGCATCGGGTATCCGGTGTGATCCTCTTCGTGTCTCTAGCTGTCCTACTGTGGCTTTTCGCCACTTCACTGGAATCCGCGGCTGGGTTTCAAACCGTAACCGATCTGCTCAATTCCCTGTTCGCCAAACTGGTGTTCTGGGGGATCTTGACGGCCATGGCCTATCACCTGTGTGGCGGCATTCGTCATCTGCTGATGGATCTAGGGTATTTCGAAGACTCAATGGAAAGCGGCAATAACTCGGCTCGGGTCGCTTTCGCCCTGACCGCAGTGCTCTCTGTCTTAGCGGGGATCTGGTTATGGTAAAGAATGCAGCCACGATAGGGCGCAGCGGCGTCCATGACTTTGTCCTGATCCGCGCCAGCGCGTTGGTGATGGCCAGCTACCTCTTGTTCCTAGTGGGTTACTTGGTGGCGAACCCCGGCTTGGATTACGCCACTTGGCAGAGCTTATTTTCCGGTACCTGTGTGAAGGTGTATACCTTGCTGGCCTTGCTGGCGGTATTGATCCACGGCTGGGTCGGACTGTGGCAGGTGATCACCGACTACATCAAATCCAGTGGCTTACGGGCCACCTTACTGTTGACGGTTAACCTGGTTCTGTTGGCCTATTTTGCGGTCGGTGTTGTGATCCTGTGGGGTGTGTAAGTGAGTATTCCAGTAAAAGAATTTGATGCCATCGTGATCGGCGCTGGCGGTGCGGGAATGCGCGCCGCGTTGCAGATCTCAAAGGAAGGCAAAAGTTGTGCCTTGCTGTCCAAGGTGTTCCCAACCCGGTCTCATACCGTCTCCGCCCAAGGCGGCATTACGGTTGCGCTGGGCAATTCCCATCCGGATAACTGGGAATGGCATATGTACGACACGGTCAAGGGCTCCGATTACATCGGCGATCAGGACGCGATCGAATACATGTGCAACACCGGACCCGAAGCGATCACCGAGCTGGAGAACATGGGCCTGCCCTTCTCGCGTTTTGAGGACGGCTCTGTGTACCAGCGTCCCTTCGGTGGTCAGTCCAAGAATTTTGGTGGCGAGCAGGCCGCGCGCACCGCGGCGGCGGCGGATCGAACCGGTCACGCTTTGCTGCACTGCCTCTACCAGCAGAACGTCAAGAACAAGACCGAGGTGTATTCCGAATGGTATGCGCTGGATCTGGTGAAAAATGACGAGGGTGCCGTCGTCGGCTGTACCGCCATCGACATTGAGAGCGGTGAGATCGTTTACTTCAAAGCGAAAGCCACCGTATTGGCAACCGGCGGTGCCGGACGGATCTACGCCTCCACCACCAACGCACACATCAATACCGGCGACGGTGTCGGCATGGCGCTGCGTGCCGGGGTTCCGGTACAGGACATGGAGATGTGGCAGTTCCACCCAACCGGCATTGCCGGCGCTGGGGTACTGGTGACCGAAGGCTGCCGGGGTGAAGGCGGCTACCTACTCAATAAAGACGGCGAACGCTTTATGGAGCGTTACGCACCGAATGCGAAAGATCTGGCCGGCCGGGACGTGGTGGCGCGCTCCATTATGACCGAGATCCGCGAAGGTCGTGGCTGCGATGGTCCCTGGGGTCCACACGCTAAGCTCAAGCTTGACCATCTGGGCAAAGAGGTACTGGAGTCCCGCTTGCCGGGTATCTGTGAACTGTCCCGTACCTTTGCTCACGTCGATCCTGTGGTCGAGCCCATCCCGGTGATCCCAACCTGCCATTACATGATGGGCGGGATCCCAACCAAGGTCACCGGTCAGGTGATCGATGCTGACGAGCAGCCAGTCAAAGGCTTGCTGGCGGTGGGTGAGATCGCTTGCGTCTCCGTACACGGTGCCAACCGCTTGGGCGGCAACTCGCTGCTGGATCTGGTGGTATTTGGTCGGGCAGCTGGCATGCACCTAGGGGCAACCCTGGATGAGCAGGGCACACCTAAGCCTGCGACTCAGGCAAACATCGATGCAGCAATGGCCCGATTCAATCGTTGGGAAGTCAGCAAAGAGGGCGACGGTGAAGATCCGGTGCAGATCCGCAAGGATCTGCAGCAGTGCATGCAGCTGAACTTCTCCGTTTTCCGCCAAGGCGAGGCCATGGCCGAAGGCTTGGAGGAGCTGAAGACGATCCAAGCAAGGCTGCAAAACGCCAAACTGACGGACACCTCCAAGTCGTTTAATACCCAGCGGATAGAGTGCCTTGAGCTGGATAACTTGATGGAAACGGCGGTGGCCACGGCCATGGCGGCCAATTTCCGAACCGAAAGCCGTGGTGCCCACTCGCGTGAAGACTTCACCGAGCGGGACGACGACAACTGGCTGTGCCACAGCCTGTATGATCCGAACACCGGCGAGATGAGCACCCGTGACGTCAACATGACGCCGTCGTTGCGTGAAGCCTTTCCACCCAAAGTTCGGACTTACTAAGGAGGGCCCAGAGCATGAAACTGGACGTTTCAATCTATCGATACAATCCGGAAAGCGACGATCGGCCCCGGACTCAGGATTACACCTTAGAGTTGCCAGAAGGCTCGGACGTGATGGTGTTGGATGTGCTGATCTTGCTCAAAGAGCAGGATCCCAGCCTCTCTTTCCGCCGTTCATGCCGGGAAGGGGTCTGTGGCTCTGACGGTCTGAATATGAATGGCAAAAATGGCTTGGCCTGTATCACGCCGATCTCCACCTTCAAGGGCAAGAAACTGGTGCTGCGCCCGCTGCCTGGTATGCCGGTGGTGCGCGATCTGGTGGTCGATTTAAGCCAGTTCTACACCCAGTACGAGAAGGTGAAGCCGTATCTGATCAACGACGGCAAGACCCCGGCGGGGGAAAACAAACAATCCCCTGAGCAACGGGAGAAGCTCGATGGCTTGTATGAGTGCATCCTGTGCGCCTGCTGCTCGACCTCCTGTCCGTCGTTCTGGTGGAACCCGGACAAGTTCATTGGCCCGGCTGGCTTGCTGCACGCCTACCGGTTCTTGGTCGACAGCCGGGATACGGCAACAGAAGAGCGTCTGAGTGATCTTGATGATGCCTTTAGTGTGTTCCGCTGCCACGGCATCATGAATTGTGTGAATGTCTGTCCGAAAGGACTGAACCCCACCAAAGCGATCGGCCACATCAAGTCCATGCTGCTCAGTCGCGCCGTCTAACGGCGCGATGAACCGCAACACTGCAGCAAGATGAAAGGCCACGCTTTGTTACCAAAGGGCGTGGCTTTTCTATATATTGTTCAGCAAGTTACTTAAATCAAGTGCGCTGACTGAGCGAATTGAGTGAAAGGAACAAGAATGCAACGGGATTCTCTTAAGGCCTGGCAGGCGAGCTCCCATTTTGCCGGAGCGAATGCCGCCTATATCGAAGAGCTGTACGAGGCCTATCTGGACGATCCAGGTGCGGTTGCCGAGCAGTGGCAGCAAGTGTTTGCTGGCTTGCCGGTGAATGGCACGGTCTCCGACGTCGGCCACACCCGGATCCGGGAATATTTCCGCGAAACGGCGCTGGACAGTAACCGCTCGAAAACGACCACGGTCGATCCGGAGTTGTCGGAGAAGCAGGTTCGGGTACTTCAGCTGATCAACGCCTATCGCTTTCGGGGCCATCAAGCCGCCAAGCTTGATCCCCTCGAGCTGTGGCAGCGCGAGCCGGTGGCGGAGCTGGATCCAAATCACCACGGCTTGACCAGCGACGATCTCAATCGAGAGTTTAACACCGGCTCTTATGCCTATGGCGGCGAAACCATGCCGCTGGGCAGCTTGGTGGACAGCCTGAAGCAAACCTACTGCGGCCACATTGGCGCGGAATACATGCACATCATCTCCACCGAGGAGAAACGCTGGATCCAGCAGCGGCTGGAATCGGTGCTGGGGCAGCCACAGCTCGATGCCGAGGGCAAGCAGCGGATCCTTAACGGGCTGAACGCAGCGGAAGGGCTGGAAAAGTATCTGGGCGCCAAGTTCCCGGGGGCCAAGCGTTTCTCGCTCGAAGGCGGCGATGCGATGATCCCCATGATGCGGGAGTTGATCTACCGTGCGGGCGATCAAGGCGCCAAAGAGGTCGTGGTGGGCATGGCGCACCGGGGCCGCCTCAACATGTTGGTCAATATCTTGGGCAAGAAACCCGGGGATCTGTTTGATGAGTTTGCCGGCAAGCACGATGAGGTCTTGGGCTCAGGGGATGTGAAGTATCACCAAGGGTTCTCGTCCGATTTTGCCACGCCGGGCGGCAACGTCCATTTGGCGTTGGCTTTTAACCCGTCGCATCTGGAGATCGTCGCCCCCGTGGTCATGGGCTCGGTGCGGGCGCGGATGGATCGGCGCCATTGCCAGACCGGCAAACTGGTTATGCCCATTACCATCCACGGTGACTCGGCCATTGCCGGTCAGGGCGTGGTGCAGGAAACCCTCAACATGTCGCAGACCCGCGGCTTCCAAGTGGGCGGGGCGATCCGACTGGTGATCAATAACCAAGTGGGCTTTACCACCTCCAATCCGCAGGATACCCGCTCAACCGAGTACTGCACCGACATCGCCAAAATGCTGCAAGCGCCGGTATTTCATGTCAACGCGGACGATCCAGAAGCGGTCGCATTGGTGGCTCAGCTGGCGGTGGATTACCGCTACGAGTTTGGCCGCGATGTGTTTATTGATCTTATCTGCTATCGCCGCCACGGCCACAACGAAGCGGATGAGCCCAATGCGACTCAGCCGCTGATGTATCAGAAGATCAAAAAGCACCCGACGCCACGTAAGATCTACGCCGATCGGCTGATCGAGCAAGGGGTCATGACCGCGGAGCAGGTGACCGAGCAGATCAACACCTATCGGGATCAACTGGATCATGGCGATTGCGTGGTGCCCGAGTGGCGCACCATGGCCGAACACTCGGTCGATTGGACCCCGTTTCTGGGCCACGACTGGAACTCCGACTGGGACAGCAGCGTCGCGGTCGACAAGCTGCAGGAGTTGGGTCAGGCCCTGACCGACGTACCAGCATCGCATCCGGTGCAATCCCGTGTTGCCAAGATCTACAAGGATCGGGAAGCGATGATCAGTGGCGACAAGCCGCTGGATTGGGGCATGGCGGAAACCTTGGCCTACGCCACTTTGTTGGACAAGGGCTACCGGGTTCGCTTGACCGGCCAGGACTCCGGCCGAGGCACCTTCTTCCATCGCCACGCCGTGCTGCACAATCAGGACAATGCGACCACCTACATGCCGCTGCGTCACTTGAGTGAGACGCAGGGGCCGATCGAGATCCACGATTCGGTGTTGTCGGAGGCCGCCGTACTGGCGTTTGAGTATGGTTATGCCACCGCAGAGCCATCAGGATTGACCATGTGGGAGGCGCAGTTCGGTGACTTTGCCAACGGCGCTCAGGTGGTGATCGATCAATTCCTTAGCTCCGGCGAGCAGAAATGGGGCCGCCTGTGTGGGCTGACCCTGTTGCTGCCTCACGGCTACGAAGGGCAAGGTCCGGAGCACAGCTCGGCGCGGTTGGAGCGCTTCCTGCAGCTGTGCGCCAATCACAACATGCAGGTATGTGTGCCGACCACCCCCGCACAGGTGTATCACATGATCCGTCGTCAGACCGTGCGGCCGATGCGTCGGCCACTGGTGGTGATGAGTCCGAAATCCTTGCTGCGTCACCCGTTGGCGGTCAGCAGCCTGGATGAATTGGCTAATGGCACCTTCCAGAATGTCATCGGCGAAGTCGATGAGTTGGCGCCAAGTGGGATCGAGCGCGTGGTGTTCTGCTCTGGCAAGGTGTATTTCGAACTGCTAGAGAAGCGCCGCCGCGAAGGGGTGACCAACGTCGCCTTGATCCGCATCGAGCAGCTCTACCCCTTCCCGGCCGAGGAGATGGCGCACGTGCTGACGGAGTATCAGCATGTGACCGACTTCGTCTGGTGTCAGGAAGAGCCGCAGAATCAGGGGGCCTGGTACTGCAGTCAACACCATTTCTGGCAGGCGATCCCAGCGGGTGCAGGGTTAACCTACGCCGGACGCGAAGCCTCTGCAGCGCCTGCAGTGGGCTATGTCTCGCTGCATAACAGTCAGCAACAAGCGTTGATCAACGACGCGCTCAACCTGAAATAAGAACAAACAAGGATAGATTGAACCATGAGCATCGAAATTAAGGTTCCCGTACTGCCCGAGTCAGTCGCCGATGCCACGATCGCCACGTGGCACGTTCAGCCAGGTGAAGCGGTAAGTCGTGATCAAGTGTTGGTGGACATTGAAACCGACAAAGTGGTGCTAGAGGTTCCGGCACCGGAAGACGGTCAGCTTGGCGAGATCCTCAACACCGAAGGCGAAACCGTCTTGGGTGAGCAGGTGATCGCCAGCTTCATTGCCGGTGCCAAAGCCGGCCAGGAAGTCACCAAGGCGCAAGCGGAAACGCCGGAGGCGCCGGTCGTTGAAGCGGGTCATGAGGCACTGAGCCCGTCGGTACGCCGATTGGTGGCGGAGCACGATATTGACGTCAGCCAACTTAAAGGCACAGGCGCTGGTGGTCGCATCAGCAAAGAGGATGTCGAAGCCTTCATCGCCAATAAAGGCGCGGCACCGGCAATACAGTCCAAGGCGCCGCCTGCGCCCGCCCCTGAGCTGGGTGAGCGGACGGAAAAGCGCGTGCCGATGACCCGTCTGCGTAAACGCATTGCTGAGCGGCTGTTGGATGCCAAGAACTCGACGGCGATGTTGACCACCTTTAACGAGGTGAACATGGCGCCGATCATGACCCTGCGTAAGCAGTACAAAGACATCTTCGAGAAGCGTCATGACATTCGCTTAGGCTTTATGTCCTTCTACGTCAAAGCCGTGGTCGAAGCGTTGAAGCGTTATCCAGAAGTCAACGCCTCTTTGGACGGTGACGATGTGGTCTATCACAATTACTTTGATATCAGCATCGCGGTATCGACGCCACGGGGGTTGGTGACGCCGGTTCTGCGTGATGCGGATAAGCTGTCGGTGGCCGAGATCGAAAAGGGCATTAAAGAGCTGGCGGTTAAGGGTCAAAATGGCAAACTGACAGTCGAAGAGCTGACCGGCGGTAACTTCACCATTACCAACGGCGGCGTGTTTGGCTCCTTGATGTCCACGCCCATCATCAACCCGCCGCAAAGCGCGATCCTGGGGATGCACGCCATCAAGGAACGGCCCATGGCCGTGAATGGTCAGGTGGAGATCCAGCCGATGATGTATCTGGCCCTGTCGTACGATCACCGCATCGTTGATGGCCGTGAGTCGGTGGGCTTTTTGGTGACCATTAAAGAGTTGCTGGAAGATCCGACCCGTTTGCTGTTGGATATCTGATTTTTCTCGCGGGGCGCGGCAACGTGCCCCTGATAAAATGGCGTCTCGGCTGAGGCGCCGGAAGGACGCAAGAAGTAATACGGATTAATAAACATGAATCTGCACGAGTATCAGGCTAAGCAGATCTTCGCTGAGTACGGCTTGCCCGTATCCGAAGGTTTTGCGTGCGACACCCCGCAAGAAGCGGCCGAAGCGGCCAGCAAGATCGGTGGCGACAAGTGGGTCGTTAAATGTCAGGTCCACGCCGGTGGCCGTGGTAAAGCCGGCGGCGTCAAGTTGGCCTCCAGCAAAGAAGAGATCCGCGAGTTTGCTCAGAGCTGGTTGGGCAAAAACCTGGTGACCTACCAGACCGACGCCAATGGCCAGCCGGTGACCAAGATCTTGGTGGAAGAGTGTACCGACATCGCCAAGGAACTCTACCTGGGCGCCGTGGTCGATCGTGGCAGCCAGCGGGTGGTATTTATGGCCTCCACCGAAGGGGGCGTCGAAATTGAAAAAGTGGCGGAAGAGACCCCGGAATTGATCCACAAAGCGGCGATCGATCCGCTGGTGGGCCCGCAGACCTATCAGGGCCGTGAGCTGGCCTTCAAGCTGGGCTTGAAGGGCGATCAGATCAAGCAGTTCACCAAGATCTTTATGGGTTTGGGTCAGATGTTCCTGGACCTGGATTTTGCGCTGCTGGAGATCAACCCACTGGTGATCACCGAGCAGGGCGATCTGCACTGCCTGGACGGCAAGATCAACATCGACTCTAACGCCCTGTATCGTCAGAAAACCGTGCGCGAAATGCACGATCCCTCCCAGGAAGATGAGCGTGAAATGCACGCCGCGCAATGGGAGCTGAACTACGTCGCACTGGATGGCAACATCGGTTGCATGGTCAACGGCGCGGGCCTGGCCATGGGCACCATGGACATCGTTAACCTGCATGGCGGCAGCCCGGCCAACTTCCTCGATGTGGGTGGCGGCGCGACCAAAGAGCGGGTGACCGAAGCGTTTAAAATCATCCTGTCCGACGACAACGTCAAAGCGGTGCTGGTCAATATCTTCGGCGGTATCGTTCGCTGTGATCTTATCGCCGAAGGCGTGATCGGCGCAGTGGAAGAGGTGGGCGTGAAGGTGCCTGTCGTCGTGCGCTTGGAAGGCAACAACGCCGAGCTGGGCAGCAAAGTCTTGGCTGAATCTGGCCTCAATATCATTGCAGCCACCAGCCTGACGGATGCGGCAGTACAAGTAGTCAAAGCAGCGGAGGCCCAATAATGAGCGTTTTGTTGACCAAGGATACCAAGGTTATCTGTCAGGGTTTCACTGGCGGGCAGGGCACGTTCCACTCTGAGCAAGCGCTGGAGTACGGCACCCAGATGGTCGGTGGGGTTTCGCCGGGCAAAGGCGGCACCACCCACCTGGGTCTGCCGGTGTTTAACACCGTGCGTGAAGCGGTTGAAGTGACCGGCGCGACCGCCTCGGTGATCTACGTACCTGCGCCGTTCTGCAAGGACGCCATCTTAGAAGCGATCGACGCCGGTATTGAGTTGATCGTCACCATTACCGAAGGCATTCCAACCTTGGACATGCTGGATGTGAAGGTGAAGCTGGACCAAGCGGGCGTGCGCATGATCGGACCCAACTGCCCAGGGGTTATCACCCCGGGTGAGTCCAAGATCGGGATCATGCCAGGTCACATCCATAAGCCGGGTAAGGTGGGCATTGTGTCCCGCTCCGGTACCCTGACCTATGAAGCGGTTAAGCAGACCACGGATGAGGGTTTCGGCCAGTCCACCTGTGTCGGTATTGGGGGCGATCCGATCCCGGGCTCCAACTTCATCGATATCCTGGAGATGTTCCAGAACGATCCGCAGACCGAAGCGATCGTGATGATCGGGGAGATCGGTGGCACTGCCGAAGAGGAAGCGGCGGCCTACATCAAGGCCAACGTCACCAAGCCAGTGGTTTCTTACATCGCCGGGGTCACCGCCCCTGCAGGCAAGCGCATGGGCCACGCTGGCGCCATCATTGCTGGCGGTAAAGGCACGGCGGACGAGAAGTTCGCCGCGCTGGAAGACGCCGGCGTGCGCACCGTGCGCTCCCTGGCCGATATCGGCGGCGCACTGCGGGACATCACCGGCTGGTAAGCTTTATCGGTGTTACCGTTGCACGAATGACAGCCCACCTTCCTGTGGGCTGTTTTTTCATCTCTTGCTGATGACAGCGGTGATCGAGTCAGCCGTCGTGTTGCTGCTGTTTCGCCTATGTGACGCATAAATGATGCTATGAGCCTTGTGGTTCTTGCCCGGGAAATTGTGCGCTGAATTGGGCTATGTGCTCTCGCCATTGCCTCCGGCGCCAGCATGGGTACAATCGCCGGACTTGTTAGCGAAAAGGCGCCTTATGCGACATCTTCATTTTGCCACTCACCCCCGAGCCATTGCCGGTGGCAGCGAATTTCTGCGACCCTCAGTGCGGGCCATCATCTTGCGCGGGGAGCAGATCTTATTGATGTATACTGCGCGCTATGACGACTACAGCCTACCTGGTGGTGGCGTCGACGAAGGCGAAGCGTTGGAGCAGGCGCTGCGACGCGAGGTCGCCGAAGAAACCGGTGCGCGCGAACTGGTGATCACCGCGGAGTTTGGGCTCTACGAAGAGCTGCGCCCCTGGCACAAAGACGACTACGATAATGTGCGGATGCTGTCCTACTGCTATTTCGCCGAAGCGGCCGCTGAGTTGGGGTCGGCGCAGTTGGAGGATTACGAGCGGGCGAACGGCATGGAGGCGCGTTGGGTGTCACTGGCCGACGCCATTGCGCACAACGAGGCGGTCATCAGCCACAGCGAGCGGGCGGGCCTTTCCATCGTTCGTGAAACCTGGCTGCTGAACCATCTGCGTCAGCAGCTTCAGATCAGCCGGGTGGCCGTTGCTTGACGGCGCTAGCCTCGGCGCGAGGGCGTTGTCCCCAGCCTGATGCCAGGCTGGGGCGCCGGAGCCTAAGGCGGGCTGCCACCGGCGCTGGCAATGCGCTTTATCCCTGTCGTTGAGTGGGCCAGAGCAGCGCTGGAGCGGATAAACCTTCGTGTCGCCTATTTGCATGGTAGCGAGGGGCGACAGATCCCGTTGGGCTGCACCAAGTGCTTATCTTTCCGCTAGGCGGACGAGCAGAGAGAAAGCGCAATCGCCATCAGTGTTGGTTGTTCTCAGTCGACCCGTCCGTGGGACGTTCTCTATCGCTTTCTTGATCTTGCGCTCAGAAACCACTCAGCTATCTACAATTTCTGCTATCAAGGCGGCCCGCTTCAGCTTGCTTAGCTTAGGTGGCGTTGAGCTTCCTGCTTTATCCAGTTTATCAAAGCAGTACAGGTGGATGACTGCGACATCCCTTGGCGATAAAAGAGATTAAGCTCAAGCGTGTGCGGCTGGGTGGCGGCATCGACGCTTAATTCCACCAGTTTGTCTTGTGCGATATAAGGCTGGGCTATGTGCTTGGGTAGGGCGGTCCATCCTGTGGCACCGAGTAGGCTTACGGCGGTGTCGAAATGGCTGACCACACGCAACTGCGATGACACACCCAGCTCGGGGCGGGTGCTGAGTTGGTCCTCCAGGATGTACTGGGGCTCGGTGATCAACTCGCTAAAGCGGACCTGAGAAAACTGGGTATAAGGCGATTTAGGGCTGACATAGGGCACAATGGGCATCGTCCCTAAATGGGTAAAATCGAGTTCCTTTTCCGGTTGCACCTGGGTCATTTTGAGGGCGATCCCCAGGCCCGCTTCTCCATCAATTAGGGCGCGCAGCGTATCGTGTCGGTTGCGGTTTAACCAGCTCAGTTGCAGTTGGGGAAAGTGTTGCAGTGCCTGTTGCTCGACGGCATGGAGCATGTCCCGCGGTACGCTGGTGTCGTGCAAGATGGTCAACGAGACGGGTTCGTCATTAAAGAATGCCTGGCCAAACAGGATCAGTTGCTCGTTTTGTTGGATCAGGATCCGCACCTTAGGGTAGAGCTGTCTGGCGCGGTGGGTTGGGATCGCCTTGCGACCCTCGATCTCAAATAGGGCGTAGCCCAGATTGTCTTCGAAGCTCAGGACGTGCTCTCTGACCGTCGCCCGGTCTCGACTCAGTTTTCTGGCCGCGGCGCTGTATGAGCCTTTTTCATACACGGCCGCGAAGGCGATGAGTTGATCCAAAGTGTGCATGTTTTCTCCATTATAAATGGGACCAAGCGATGTGATGATAGGATCCGTTAGGATCTGCGTGCATCATAATGATCTTTGAGCGGTTTGAAAGTTGCTGCGATTGCAGGTGAATGGCTGACTTGGTTCAAGTGTGCGTTTGCTCTCATGACCGTTCGCCCAGTGATGAATATGGCGGCGTTTACAGTATGAAGTACCTTAATCAAGCTCACGCTTTTCGGCTGCGTGTGAACTTGATCGGCCCCTTGGGCAGGGTTGGTGGGGTTAGACCACCAAACGAGGGATGACGAAGCCTGGCGTATGCTTGATTGGCACAGCGATCGGTTGCAGGCCTTGTCATATCGACTTGTCGATGTGATGGGGAACCCCCACCGACGAGGGTGGGGGGGGGGAGGTGAGCTGGCGTGTTTAGTCTTGATGTTTGCCGCGATAACCGACTTTAGGACCAATATGGCGGCCCCAGCCAAAGCGGGTTTTTTCATTGCCTTGGCGCCAGGCGTCGAGTTCTTGCCTCATCCGCTCTGCGACTTCTGGGTATTGGCGGCTGAGATCGGTGGTTTCGCTCGGATCATCGCTGATCCGATACAGTGCTTGGATCCGATCGCGCCGAGTGTCACCACGAAACTCTTTGCGGTGGCTGTCGACGAATTTCCACTCACTGTTACGAATGGCCGAGTTGGTGATGTTATCCCAGTACAGATAGCGTTCGGGCAGGTGGTCTGCCTGTCCGCCGGCATACGGCAGCAGATCCACCCCTTCCAATTGCCATTCCGGCTTGATCTCGCCAATGGCGGCCTGCAGCAAGGTGGCGGTGATATCGATGCCGTTGGCGGGGGCATCCAGGGTGACGCCCTCCATCACAACTCCCGGCCACATCATGAGATAAGGGACACGAATGCCCCCTTCCAGCGTGGTGCCCTTGATGCCCTTGAGTGGTTTATTGCTCGAGTGGGGATAGCCCTCACCGCCATTGTCACTGGTCAGGAAGATGAGGGTATTGTCCAGCAGCTCCTCCGCTTCCAGCTTGTCCAGCAGCAGGCCAATGTTTTTGTCCATGTTGTGGACCATGGCGACGCTGGTGCGACGGGCTTCATTTTCAATGTGCGCAAAGCGGGCTAAGTCTTCTGCGGTGGCTTGCATCGGTCCGTGTGGCGCGTTGTAGGCTAGGAACAGAAAGAAGGGATCCGCTTTGTGGCGCTCGACGAAGGCAAGGGATTCCTGCCCGAAGGCATCGGTCATGTATTCAGGAAAGTTGGCGACGCGCTGGCCATCTTCGCGATAGATCCCCTGCCAGGAATTCTTCTGCTGTTGGTTGCTCGCGCCGACGAAGTAGTTCGCTGCCCCGTTGTTGAAGCCGTAAAACTCTTGAAAGCCCCGGTTGTAGGGCCAGTAGGCCGGATCGTCGCCGTCGTGCCATTTGCCGATCAGCCCGGTCATGTAGCCAGCGTCACTCAGGTAGTCGCCAATGGTGTTTAACTCGAGCGGCAGACCAAGGGTGATCCCGTGCTCACGGACGCGAGGGCCAGTATTGTCGTGGTAGCCGAATCGCTGCTGATAACGGCCGGTGACAAAGCCCGCGCGGGAGGGACCGCAGACCATGTTCATGGCATAGCCTGAGGTGAATGAGGCTCCTTGTTTGGCGATGCGATCGATGTTGGGAGTCTCGAAGTCACCTTCCCCTTCGGGGTTGTAGCTGACGTCGCCGTAGCCGAGATCGTCGGCCATGATCACAATAATATTGGGCCGCTCGGTGGCGAATGCCGGGGCGATCCCTAGGCTGAGCATGGCCATCGAGGTGCCGAGTAGACGGGGGGCTCTCATCGTTAAAACTGCCTCTTGTTGTTGTGTGTGAGTCCGCGCTTGAGCGGCTCACTGTGCATGTGGGAGTAGAGAGCCTGTGCGGTTCCCACCGGTGCGTCAATCTCTGGCCATCTTGTCTGGCGGAGAATTTTGCCATTTTGTGCGCTAAACCGGATCCGACCGCGGACGAATGATCCTCGGGCGGGTGACTGCCGGTTTCGCTTGGTAAACCGCTTGTTTCTCGGTATCGAGTTCAAGATACTGGTGGGAGTTTTGGGCGCATGGAGGCTGCTGTGAGGGCATTTAACTTTAAGACCGTGGATGAGCACGGCGTAGCTGAGTATCACAAACCGACCATCTTAATGACCTTCATTGTGGCGGTTGCACTGATCGTCTGGAGCATGGGTTTGTTGCTGTTTCATTTTGAGAGCGGCGTTGAAACAGCCAATATCCTCAGTCGGCAGGACGCGTGGTGGACCATCTGGATGAGCGCATCGACGATCGGCTTTGGTGACTTCTATCCGGTGACTCTGGGAGGGCGCATCGTGGTGGGCTCCATGTTTGTGGTGGGGGCCATCAATATCGGTTTTGTGGTGGGCTTTGTGAGTGACTACCTGCGGGACTTGTTCGATAAGTCGATCCAAAATCGGGAGCTGAAAAGCCAGCTGAGTGTGGTATTGCAGAAGCTGGATCGGCTGGAGGATCAACTCAATATTGATCAGCGCGTGGCCTTTGGCAGTGACGCACATGGGATCGATCACGTGATCTCGCAACACGGCAACGAACAGCGCAATCGCTTGCTCACCTTGGGCCGGGATGATTCAGGTCACTATGTGGTGACCGATAATCGTCAGACCGAAAGTGGCAACACGTTAAATTGGAAGACCTTTACCCGCAAAGAGGATGCGTTGGCCTATTTTCAGCACCAGAGTAAGAGCTCGGCGTGTCAGCTGGTGCTGCGCTGATCCGCTCGGGCTGGCGGCGACAGACCTGATGATCCTGCCAGTCGCCGTTGTTGCAAAGACCGACTAGGGTGTTGAAAGCGCGCCCTTTCGGGGCGCGCGTGGGACACACGGAGCGGTCTTATGCGCAATTGGGAAGCGGCGATCCCCTGGTACATGACCATCATATCAACCGTCACCTTGATGGCTTTGGCGGTGTTTCTGACGCTGAATATTGAGTGGTTTAAGACGCAGGCACCGCAGTCGCCGGACTGGCAAAGCGATCAATTTCAGATCCACATTCACCATCTCCACCTCGCCATGATCAAACGCTCGGTCGGGCTTTTCGCCGGATTTGCCGCGATGTTTATCGGTATGGCCGTGTGCTTCTACAGCTTAAAAAACCAAACCCAGATCGATCTGGGTCAGGCTGGCCTCTCCGTGGCCTTGGCAACCGGCTCTCCAGGGATCATCGCCATGTTGCTCGGCGGGTACCTGATCAGCGCCACGATCCAGAGTAAGGATCACTTTGCCGACTACCCCGCAAAGATCCTAACCTCCGGTGCCGTTGATGAGCCCCCGTTTCCGGCTGAGAAGGGCTGATCGCATGCAACGCAAGCTCCTGTCCCTGATGTTGTGTGGCTATGGCGTGGTGGCCTTAGCGGAGCCGCCCGCGCCGCCAAGCCCAGACGAACTGCAAACCACCTGCCGAACCATCAGCTATGAAGCGTATCGCAACAAAGCGCAGTCAGACCGCTTGTTGATGAGCGCCGCCTACCGCTTATTATGCGAGTCGCTGACGGATCCGTTCCTGCAACCCTATACCCAGTACTTTGTTCAACTGCGACAAAGCCGTTTGACCAATGGCGCCGCGTGCATCGGACCGGATCGCTACCTGAATTCCGGTAGCCGGGGCGGTTGGGATCACATGGAGTTAGAGCGCTTTCGCTATTTCAATGAGCAAACTCAAGGAGGCTGGGAGCGGGACGAGGTGGAGCGCTTCATCCAAGTCCGGACCAACCTGCTGCAACTGCCCGCCGCTGAACTCGATGGTTTGATCCTGCGCCAGCGCTTGGGGCCGGACACTGAAGGGAGCTTGGCGCCCGTACCGATCCGCACGCCATTGGCACAACCGAGATTCGACTTGCTGCCGCAGCCGCGTGAGTTGACGCCTCAGAGCGGTCATTAAGGCACTTTGGCGTTCATAGATAACCTTAAGGATAAGACCTGTATTTTGACGCCCGATCACCGTTAACCCCACCGGTGAGCTGAGCCGCATACAGCGATCGGACCGCATGGTTGATGGGCGAGTTGTCGCGTTTGGCCTATTTCAAATCCGAAGGCAGCGTGGAGCTGGCTTCGTTGGCGCAGAAGCTGGCGCAGGAGCATGAGCCGCACTCTGTAGAATCCGCGCTTACGGCGTTGATGTCAGAGCGAAAGATGAGTAGTGAGCAGGCGCGCGAGCAGATGGCACACTATCTATCCATCGGCGAGTTTCGTCTCCATGCCGTGTTCAATCATGAGGGCAGCCAAGCGTTGATGTGCAACAGCGACGCGTTGCAAATGAATGTGTTGGCGTTTCGTGGCACCGAGATGGAGATGGATGACATCAAGGCCGATCTGGACGCAGGTATGATCCAGGTTGGGGGCTATGGGATCCATCGCGGGTTTTATCACGCGTTTGAGGCACTGCGCCAGCCTATCGAGACCCAACTGTTGTCGATGCGCCAGAACGGCTACCCGCTTTACATCACCGGCCACTCACTCGGCGGTGCCTTGGCCTTGCTGGCAACCAAGTTCTTAGCCTGCGATAGCATTGAGGCTTGCTACACCTTTGGTGGCCCACGGGTTGCTTCGCTCGGCTTTGGTGAAACGGTTCGCACCCCGATCTATCGCGTGGTCAATGCGGCAGTTCTGGCTTCGCGGCTACCGCCGGCCTACCTGCAAGATGGGCTTAATGCGCTGTTTAAGCTGGTTAGGATCCCCTACCTGAGCAAAATGTTGGTCGATCTTCTGGAGAGCATGGTGGGCTTTCGCCATTGTGGCGATATGCGCTACCTCACCGCTTGTCAAAGCGACTTCGCCGATCTGCACGTGTAGCAGGATCCCAGCATGGTCAAGCCGGATCTGTGTCTGATGACACGACTCTCAGCGACACGAGGGCGGGCCGGTGCGGTGGGTCATGCCATTCAGGGGTATTGCGACAAGTTGAGTGCTTACGCCCAGCGGCGCAACCCGGTGCAGCTTATGGCCGACAACATTGCGGCTATGCCGGCACAGGGCAGTGAGAAAGCGGGTTAGCGCGGCGGCAGTTTGGCTCAGCCCGAAGGCTTTGCTTTGTCGGTGATGCTCTTATCCCCCTGGGCGTGCCGCTCAGCGCAGAACAACAAGGGCACCCTTTACCTTCTCGATGAGGCGAATGACTGGACCACGTTCGGGACAGCGGCACAGAACGGCGTCGTTCGCTTGGCTGATACGGCGGACAATAGAAATTGTGATAATATTTGCCTTTTGTGGGTAAATTACTGTTTATATTATTGTTTTATCTCGGGCGGTGTCAGGGGGTAACTATATTAATGTGAGATTTTGTGCGGATGCCAGCCACCTCACGCTGTCGGCGCATGGGACGACGTAAGGTGGCGCTTGCCGGTGCAGTGTTGCAGGTTTGAATTGTCCAAACCTGCCCGAAAGCATTGTGCAATCCCCAAACACAACAGTGAGAACTCTATGACAGCAACCGTGTCCGCCGCCGACAGTCGTCCCAGTGAGAGTGTGACGGAAAAAGTCAGTTGGCTTAGCTTTATCATCCTTGTCGCCGCTCAATTGGTGACCATTATCGACCAAGCCACCCTGCAAGTGTCTACCGATGCCATGATCGCCCAACTCGGTGCCGATCTCCCCAAGGTGCAATTTGCTAACGCAACCTATGCCATGATCGCCGCTGGCGGTATGTTGATCGGGGGCTTTAGCGGATTGCTGATCGGCTGGCACCGGCAGTTACAGATAGGACTTGTTACGCTGCTGTCGGCCTTCGTGTTGATGGCATTGGCGCCAAATATGACCGTGCTGATCGGGGTACGGGTCTTGGTCGCACTGGGCGCCTGTTTGTTGATCCCGTCGGTCTTAGCGCATGTCGCAGGCTTATATCATGGTGCACAGCGCGCGACGGCATTTGCCATGCTCGGCGCAGCACTGGGACTGACTGGCGTGTTGATCCCCGTTGCTGCAGGCATGCTGATTGATATCTTCGGTTTCTCGGCAACCTACATGGTCGTGGCTGGCTACACTGCCTTGGTACTCGTCGCGTCGTTTAAGATCGCCGAGATGCCTAAGTCTGAGGCAGCCGCCAAATTTGATAGCATCGGTGCCCTGTTAGGCTGTGGCGGTATGGTGTTGCTGATCGTTGGTTTGCTGCAGGCCGCCAATTGGGGGGTCTTCAAGCCACTGACAGACTTTGCCATCTTTGGCCTATCGCCCAGCTTAGTCCTAGTATGCAGCGGCATATTGTTGTTGGCAGCCTTGCTGCGTTGGGAGCCCCGCTTCGAAGCAAAATATGGCTCTGCCTTGCTGCCGAAGGCATTTACCAGCAATCCTCAGGTGATGAAAGGCTTCTATGTACTCGCTCTTTCTGCCGGTGCGTTGTCTGGTGTGATGTTTGTGTTCATCGCCTATGCGCAGTTAGTCGCTGGCTTCTCCGCCATGACCACGGGCCTGAGCATTATGATCATGGCCGTCACCATGGTGATCGCGTCTGTCCTCACCCCGGCCAAGTTGGGGCCGATGTCCATCCGTAAGGTGATCGGAGCTTGCTATCTGTTGTTGGCCATGGCCGCCATTGCGTTGTATTTCGGCATGCAGGTTGATGGTTATAACAGCCTGGCGTTTATCGCTTTGGTGTTGATCGGCGCCTCTTGTGGCCCAATGGTGGCGTTGGCCCCGGTGATCGTCACCTCGGCGTTGGCGGCGCGCGATGCGCAGCAATCCGGTGGATTGCAAGCGACGATGAAGAATATCGGTGTCGGGATCTTCCTCGCGGTGTTGGGTACCATCATGAATCTGTCTATTACAGGTGAAATGCAGCAACGGACCGAAGGTCATCCGCAGTTGAGTGTTTCGGTGGAACAAGCGTTGCAAACCACAGCCAGCATGCCATTTGCCAGCGACGAACAACTGGTCGATCAGTGGCAAGCTGTGGTGCAGACTGAGGACGAGATGCAGGTATTGGTTGCGCTGAACGCAGAAGCTCGACTGCGATCAGGACGAAATACCATCATGGGCTTCTTTATCTTGGTCTTGCTGGGCTTCCCAATGTTGCGGATGCTGCCGGATCGTTCGTTGAATCCACCAGAGAAAGCCTGATCGCAGCGCGATCTCGTTAGATAGATGCACTGAAGCCCGTAAAGGACGATCCTTTACGGGCTTTTTCTGCTCTGACGGCAGCTTGCTGGTGATCTTATGGTTGAGATCTCTGTGTTGGCTCGTCGGTGAATGGTTGGGCCACTCAACATCGCGCTCTTTGTCTACTCACGACCGGCTTGCGCATCAGAGTCAGCCGTTAGGAACGTCCGTGCTTAGACATCATCCATCATGCATACGTGACCACCTCGCCGAGGGTTGGTCGGTTGAACCGGCCGTCGACGAACTGTTTTACGACCTCGGTCACTTGTTTGGCAACGGGACGGATAGATCCGTGCGGCTATTCACATCAGTATCGCCAGCGAGACTGGCAGATGAGGATCTTGGCGCGGGGCGGATACGACGGTCTTTCGCATTGCTGATCTCAGGGAAAAAAAAGCCGACGCCCTGGGCGTCGGCAAAGTGTTGCGAGAGAGGAAGGGAGGGAACGTTAAGCGGTCTGCGCGAACTCTGGCAGCAGAGTCGGTGCAGGGTTGAGGTGGTGATGCCAAGCATTGGCGTACATCTGCAAAGATTGATTTTGCAGTCGAGTGATGCGATTGAGTTCGAACTCAGACAGATCGCCTTGGCGCTGCAGCTGTTGGATCTGTTGGTAGATCTCATGCTCCGGGCCATTTTTGACGTCACTAATGGCTGACAGATGCATTTGTACTTCGGCCAAATGACCGCTGACCGGCAAGCGCACAACCAGGTTTAAGTCGCGATAGCCGTTTGCTTTGGGTTGTTTAAAGCGATTTTTGAGAGACACGATCTCCACATGGTGTGTTAATTCTTGGTATGCCGCTATCAGGCTGGAGACATCATCCGCGACCAAAGAGGTACGGGCCAGATCGGTCAGGCGGTTGACCTCACCATTGAGATCGCCATTCAGTTTGTCGAGGGCGCGCGATTTGGATTTAACCGATGGGATCAGTGCGGTGATCTCGTGCTGATCGGCAATGTGTTGCACCACGCCAGCGAGTTGCTGTTGTGCTAAATGGGCTTCGGCGTGCAGTGCGGAAAATTCGGTCGTCGGCTGGCGTGCGCTCATCGCTACAGGTTCAATGTTGTACAGCGCGCGCAGACTGGCACGAAAGGCTTCGGCCTGATCTTCATCCAGCTCGCTTCGAGCCTGAGTGCGTGCGAGTCGCAGTGTGCCGCTGGAAACACCGGCAGTGTGTGCCAAGGTATGGCTACTGCTGACGGCTTGAGTCGGGGCCGCAAAGGCGGAGCCGCCGCTGATCAGCAATGCCATAATGGCGGTATGGAGCAGTTTAAACATCGAAATTCCTGCATGTGGGCGCCAGATAGAGGTCACTCCTTGCGGAGCACCCGCTGGCTGAAACTCCAATCTACTTGTTGGCGTATCCTTTGGCAGCAAGAATCGCGCGCAGTAACAGGTAGGGTACAGCTTTGTTAATGTGACCTGGCTTTCGCTTTTTCAAGTCTATGAGAGCTGTTTGGTATATTGTTCTGTCTGAGTGTGATCTCGGATGGCGGTGTGGCAATCAATTACCAAGACTTAGATGTCTTGTGGGTCTCGTCAGCAGCGGATGACGCAAATCATAAAAAAATGCCAGTCAGAAACTGACTGGCATTTTTGCTGTGCATCGGTTTGTCAAAAGCTGAGGGTTACCAGATGCGAACGCGATCCTCTGCCGGGATATAGAGCTTATCCCCAGGCTGTACATTAAACGCTTCGTACCAGGCGTCGTGATTTCGCGGCGCGAGGGTGCGATAGCGTCCGGGAGCATGGGTGCCGGCCCGCAGTTGGTTCAACATGCTTTGCTCGGTACGCTTCTCTTTCCAGATCTGCGCCCAGGCTAGGAAGAAGCGCTGATCACCGGTGACACCGTCAATGACGGGGGCTTCTTCGCCATTGAGACTCAATTGATAGGCATGATAGGCCATGGCCAGGCCGCCTACATCACCGATGTTCTCGCCCAGGCTGTTGCGACCATTGACGAAGTTATTGGGGATGGGCTCGTACTTACTGTATTGCGCGGCCAGCTCATCGGCTTTGGCGTCAAACGCCTGCCGATCGGCATCGGTCCACCAGTTTCGTTGGATCCCGTTGGCGTCGGACTTGGAGCCTTGGTCATCAAAGCCATGGCCCATTTCGTGGCCGATCACGGCACCGATACCCCCGTAGTTCACCGCGGGATCGGCATTCGGATCGAAAAACGGCGGTTGCAGTATCGCCGCCGGGAACACGATCTCGTTAAAGGAGCTGTTGTAGTAGGCATTGACCCGCTGTGGCGTCATGCCCCAGCGGTTTCGGTCGGTCTTATCCAGCTCTTTGGCGACGCTGTCGGCATTGAAGAAACGGCGCAGGGCCTGCACATTACCGATCAGATCCTCCTGCGACAGCGCTAAGCCTTCAAACTCCTGCCACACGTCCGGATAACCGATCTTCGGGTTGAACGCCGCTAACTTGGCTCTGGCATTTTCCTTCGTCTCTTCACTCATCCAATCAAGCGTATCGATACGCTGACCCATGGCGGCGCGTAAGTTCTCAACCAGCTCCGACATCTGCTGTTTGGAAGATTCTGGGAAATGCTGTGCTACGTAGACTTTACCGATGGCAAAGCCCAAGGATTGCGTACCGGACATCTGCTCGACGGCGCGTTTCCAGCGGGGGCGAGGCTCCGCTTGACCATTGAGTGTGGTCCCGTAAAAGCCGAAGTTGGCGGCTTCGATCTCGGCCGATAACAGACCCGCATTATTGGTGATGGTATGGAATGTTAGGTAGTCCTGCCACACGGCCAGCGGCTCTTGGTTGATCAATTCGATCATCGCTTTGACAGGCTCTGGGTGGGCGATGTTCAGCTGTGGCACCTGATAACCGGAAGGCGCAAAAAAGCGGTCCCAGTCAAAGCCCGGATACTGTGCGGCCAGATCGGCCCGCTTGATCTGATTCAGGGTCAGATCCCGGTTACGACGCTTCTCCCGTGGCCATTGCTGCTCGGCCATCTTGGTTTCCAGTGCTAGGATCGCCTCGGCGCGTTGCTCGGCATCACTGACGCCGGCAAATTGGAGCATTTCCGCAATGTGGGCCAAGTAGGCATTACGGATAGAAACGAAGCGCTCGGCGTCTTCTAAGTAGTAGGCGCGATCCGGCAGGCCCAGGCCGGTTGCGCCGATGGACATCTCATACTGGTTGGGATCGAGGCGATTAAACCACATGCTGCCAGCGATGGGTGTGTCGGCGCCGGTCAACCAGGCCTGACCAAAGACGGTGGTCAGATCGGCGGTAGATTGAATGTCGCGGATCTGGGTTAGTGTGTCTTGGATCGGGCTGATCCCAAGCTGATTGATGGTCTCGGTATCCATATAGGCGCGATAGAAATCCGCGATCAGCTGCTCCTGTTCGCTCAATTTGTCGCGGCTAAGAATATCGTCGATGATCGCCTTAACCTGCTTTTCGCTGCGCTCCGCCAGAGCAGTAAAGGCGCCGTAGCGGGTCTTGTCCGCGGGCATAACAAAGCTGTCGTACCAACTGCCGCTGGCGTAGGCGAAGAAGTCATCCCCCGGTTTTACCGACTCGTCTCGTGCGCTTAAATCCACCCCAAAGCTGCCCAGCTCCGGTTGGCCGCCGACCGCTTGGACTAATTTCGTTTCAGCGCCGGTGGGAGAGGTGGTTGAAGTACCACAGCCGGTGAGGTAAGCCGTCGCTAAGGCCAATGCCAATGCCGTTCTCTTCATTGTTACTTTTCTTCCTTGTTTAATGTTCTTGGTACTACAGAGCACTCCATCTTCAATCGTTGTGGTGAAATGTCAATGTCTGGTGGCAGAACAGGAAAACAAGGGGATATGGATTGGTTGCGCCAGCTATTTCTAGGCGGTCAACATTATGTTTATTTTGATTAATTCAATAAATAGTCGCTCAGTTGGTTGTCGGGCCGTCAGTCGCCTACGGCACTTGGACTTGGTTGGCATTGGGGCGTTTAGTGAGGTGTTAGGAGCAAGCCTGTAGCTGGAGGCAATAGTCGCAGTTCGCTCAATTTTTTACTTAGACGGCTATATCCGGTGCTCTTCGCGGCCTGTTGAGGGGGCACAATGCGGGTGCATGGTATTTACCGGTGCTGGTCGAGCTAGCATGGGGGACGACGAGAGCCGATGAAGAGCAACAAGCTCGGTGAAGGTGGCCATGATGGGCAGGCAGGGAGCTAAGCGCTGTTGAGCAAGCGCCGTGCGCTGTTGATACCTGCGGCTCTCATATGCTGTGTATTGGCAGCAAAAGTGCGCAGAGACGCCTCCCGGCCCGCGGCGCTGCGGAATTGGCGCTCAAACTCCGTGGTTAGGGTCAACCAGTTCTCCGCCGTGATGTTCAGGCGCTCTAAAATGGGCGGTAGGGACTCAGCGATGTGGCCGCGTTTATCCTGGCGGAGAGTGCGACCTGTTTGCTCAACCAACTCTAAATAATCCTCAATGGCATAAGCCAAACCTTTGGCCATATCGTCGTTTTCTGGCGCAGTAAACGCCGCCAACTCTTCGGGTTGCTTCCCTTGCAGCGCTGCCTTGATGCGTCGTTGAATGCTGGTGTGTTGTGACTGCTCAGGCGTCTGCGCCATTTGGGCACGAATGGGGTTTAAATCGACATAGGCCATACAAGCCAGCACCGCAGCCTCATCGAGTAGCGCCTGAGACTTGAAGCGGCCTTCCCAGAATCGGCCGGTGCAACGATCTTCTCGATTGGCTTGCCGGGCGATGTATTCGTTTAAGTCGCGCATAAACCAGCTCAGATCGTAAAGGCGCTGGCGATACTGCTCGGCAGATCTCAGCACCACCTCGACTTGGCCATCGCTCAACTCTTTGCGCTGCTGCGTATCTAGGTACTGTTGGGTCAGCAACGTGCCTTTGTGCAAACGATGCCAGCGCTGTAAGACCTCTTCCACCGACCAGGCTAAAGCCTGCTCACGGTCGATCCTAACCACCACGTGCGTGTGGTTGGACATTACCGCAAAGGCACAGATCTCCATTGCAAATATCTGCCCAAGAAGCAGCAGGCGTTCTTCAACCCAGTCCCGGCGGTGCTCATAGCTTTTGCCGGTCAGTGGGTCATCGCCGCACAGGTAGCTTCTGCGCACACATCGTGTCACGCAGTGGTAGTAGGGCGTATCTTGCAAACTGACTTGAGTTTGGCGGGCGGTGGCCATGGTAGGTTCTCTGAGTGGGGTTCAGAGGTAGTGTAGTTAAGGGATGCAGATACCGCTCAAAACTTGGGTGTCTTGTTAGTTGTCTTGTTAGTTGATACCGCTCAAAACATGGGTGTCTTGTTAGTTTCCTGCTGTTAGGCAGATGTCAGTTATGCAAGGTTGGAACAAACCAAATTACTCCGATTCTCCAAAGCCAATGAAAAAAGGACTCGATTGGTTTTATATTGATTTAAGAAAAGGTGATATCTAAATGCATCAAAAGAGAAACTTGGCTTTGTAGATGAGATAGTGTCGATGACATTAGTTGTTGATGAGGTTGAAACGCAATTAACTTTTGTCGTATTATACCAGTCACTTGACATTGGATTTGAAACTCTGATAAGGCATCTCCATATCAAGGAATGCAGTAAACCAAGGATATGTGGTTGAGTATTTAAATAATTAACTGCTATGAAGGTAACTATGAACCATGATGTTATAACAGAACAGATTAAGCAATGGTTGATGAGGCCAGTTCCATCGGGTGGGTATAACAATGTAGCGGAGTTTGACTGTTCATTGGCGTCTGATCTTGGGTTGAAAAGATCGGAGAATCAAGACAGAGTCGCTCTACTCAAGGCTAAAGTCAGCGCGAGTAAATACTTTGTTGTTGGTGTGCTGTGCGATGGAATGGGTGGAATGACAAATGGTGCTGACTGTGCCTCTACGGCTATGTCGGTATTTTTGTCGAGTTGCATTAAGCATAGAGGCCAGCATGCTAAAGAAAGGCTTTTGATTTCAGCTGAAAGTGCAAACAAAGAAGTCCACAAGTTATATGGTGGTAATGGAGGCTGTACACTTTCAGCCTTTGTGATAGATAGTGAGCTTAATTTTTTTGCTGTAAATGTAGGTGATAGTCGTATTTATGTTGAGAGGAGTGGAGCGCTTAATCAGATAACTACTGACGATACAATAGCGGGGCAATTAAATAGAGATGATAATGAGCTTGGTGGCAAGCTTTTGCAGTATGTTGGAATGGGTGAGGATATGGAACCTCATGTATTTGAAACTGAGTCATTTTTGGGTGCCAATAAGTTACTCATTTCCAGTGATGGTGCTCACTATATACACCAAGAGACACTTGAACAAATTATTGTGCATAAAGCTGATTCAGATACGCTTGCTAGAAGGTTAATTAGTCTATCTAAATGGTGTGGTGGTCATGATAATACAAGTGTAATGGTAATATCTGATCTTTCGAAGATTGCTGGGGCAAGTGTTAATTTGCCAAGCGGAGCGATAGAGGTATCTGATCATATTAGTGACATGCGTGTGCTGGGCATACCAATGGTCAAACACAATGTTTTTAATAAAAATGATAATGCTAACAAGGACCTTGACAAGTTAGGTGACTCTGCAGACGAAAACGATGAAGTAGCTGACGAAAAAACTGAAATTACTGAAGAAGAATGTAAGAGTGAAAAGTCAGCGAAGGGTAGGACTTCCTCTAGAAAAAATAAGAAAGAAAAACCTGCCGAAAAGCCACAGTTAAGGATGGACTCAGGGCGGGAGCATACTTTGATCACAATTCACCCAAAGAACACTTTCGCCCTGTAATCGTCATCCCAGCCTGCCCGTTTAAGCGAGGGTGTTCATAACTCTGTGTCAGTAATCTAATTCACAAGTCGATGTATTCGTCCAATCGACCCTCAAAGTGGATCGACAACTGAGACAGCGTCAAATTCCAATTCTGGATGGGGTGCGACCA